>CAKUQM010000017.1 GCA_934675465.1 uncultured Erysipelotrichaceae bacterium
CTAGGCAGATATGTATTTGCCTTAATCTCTTTATTAACGATCCTAGATCTCAATCGATTGTATATTTCTTGATATTTAACCATCTATAATTACCTTCCGTTTTTCATATTGTAACATGTACGGACAGGCCATACTATAAAAATTGTTGATTAAGTTATCCAAAAGGTGCATTTAAGGTGCACAAATTCTCTTAATTTTATTTATTATCCTTTATATAAAGCACTTTACTACAAATGGAATATGTTTCCATTACACACAAACAAAACTTTTCTCATTTAGATATCCTTTCAAAAACATACTCATCATCAGAAGATAATTCACTTCTATATACATAATCTAATCTATCAAATGATTTTATTTTCTCAACATCAGAAATATTATTTTCAGCCATATATCTTACCATTTCACCACGAGCCATCTTAGCATAAGTTCCTTTGGTCACAAGTTTTCCATTAAGCAACTCACAAAAAGTTATTGTGATATATCTATCCCTTTCATTTAAATACTTCTCAATGCATTTAGAATACTCTTTAGATGCTAAATTAATAATCACATGACTTTCATCGACTATAGATTTATATAAATTATCACCCCAATAGGCATATAAATCTTTATAATCACCAACCCTTAGTTTTGCCTGCATTTCTAATCGATATGGTCTTACACCATCCATAGGTTTCAAGACGCCATAGAAGGCTGACAACATTCTTAGATGTTCTTGAATATAAGAAAATTGACTATCTTCAAACACCGAAGGAGCCATATATTTATAAGCTATACCATCATAAGCTAAGATTGCCGGCGTTAAGTCACCTTCAAGATTCATCTTTTCCAATCTATCTATATTTTCATCCGCAATCTTATCATTACACTTCCAGATTTCTTTTAATTCATTCTTACTTAAACTCTTTAAACATTTAAGAATCTCTTTTGTCTTATCTAGAAAAACAGGTAAATCATAAAATCCAAGATCATCATCCTTTTTCATCTTCTTAGCAGGAGATAATATAATTTTCATTAAACAATTTCCTTCAACATATTCTCAGGATCATCAACAGCTTTCACCTTATCATTAGCCTTTAAAATAATCCCTTTTTCATCAATTAAGTAAGTAGTTCTAACCACACCCATTGAAACTTTGCCATAATTCTTCTTTTCCTTCCAAACATCATATAATTCAATAACCTTACGCTCAGTATCTGATAATAATGTAAATGTTAGTCCATACTTCTCCTCAAATTTTTTATGAGAAGCTACAGTATCCTTACTAACACCGAGTATCACAGCACCTTTTTCACTAAACTGTGGAAATCTATCAGAAAAACCACAGGCTTGTTTAGTACAACCTGGTGTATTATCTTTTGGATAAAAATACAAAATTACCTTCTTACCTAAATAATCACTCAATTTATGCAATTCTCCATTTTGATCAGGTAATTCAAAATCAGGTGCTTTAGTTCCAACTTCTAACATAAAATAATTCTCCTTACATCCTATCTAAAATATTTTCTAAACATTCCAAAAATGCAGTCTCACCAAAAGTATTAACTTTTAAGAATACTGCTTGACTACCACCCGATGAAATAGCTGATACTTTAATTAGTCCATTGCCTACTTGAAATAGTGTGACATTTAAACTTAAACGATTGCCACCAAAAGCACTATATCTTTCAAATACTCTTACGCTACATCTTGCATTATCAATGATGAAATCACTACTATCTTCTAAAGTTGCAGAAATACTGCCATCTAAGATTCCTTTTTCAATATGCACAATTAATTCATCAAAGTTACAATTCATTTCTCTTTCTAGTTTTGCCATAATAACACCTCTTTTTTCTTACACGATATACAAACAATTAATACTTAATTCTAAAGTAATCTAGATACACTTTGTATCTATCTTGTCCAGTTAGACAAGTATCTCTTAAATAACCTTTTTCATTATCCCATTCTTTTAATCCACGATAATAAAACATTTTTAAACTATCATCAATAATAAATGGGACAATATTATACTTCAGGCACTCCTTGAACATAATTAATCTGCCAACTCTACCATTGCCATCTTGAAATGGGTGAATTCTCTCAAACTTTACATGGAAATCAAGAATATCATCAAATGTCTTTTTCTTAATTCCATTATATTCCTTTAATATATTCTTTATCTTTTCGCCAACTTCTTCCGGTAAAACCGTTTCCATGCCACCTACTACATTTGGTTTCTTTTTATATTCACCTATCGCAAACCAACTTTTTCTAGAATCACTAGTACCGTTTTTTAAAACCAAATGCAATTCTTTTATTAGTTTTTCTGATAAAGGTGCTCTAGCATTATCGATAATCATATCTATACAACGAAAATGATTAGTTGTTTCAACAACATCATCAACATTTACAATTTCACCCTCCATGTTAATGGTGTTTGTTTCAAAAATATAACGTGTTTGATCATGACTCAAACGACTACCTTCAATATGATTAGAATTGTAAGTTAAATCTATTTGAGTTTTATGATAAATTCCACCAGAATATTTGTTATCCTTTTCATCTTGTAAAATTTCTAATAAAGTATCTTCCTTTTTATTTCGGACCGGTTTTTTTGCATCTTCAGGAATAAGCCAAACTTTACCCTTTAAATAAACGCCAGGAATCCGCCCAATAGCACAATAATTTCTAACACTACGATCTGATATATTCCATTTATTCGCAATTTCTTTGACTGTAAGGTATTCCATATAAGCTCCTATCGTTTTTTATAGTATATCATTTTATCGGCAAACATATGAAATTGAAACTCTCAAAAATCTGTAATCTTGCCGATAAAAATAAAAGACTGAATTAATATTCTTTAATCCAGTCAATCAAGTTAGACGATATAGTAACCGTAATCAATGAATAAGCTATACGCAATACAGGTATATAACTCAAAGATAAAATCAATACAGTTACATCAGTAAACAAATAAGCACGCGACAATTTCCATTTAAAGGCCTCTGAGATTGATAATGCCAAGGCATCATCTCCTCCACTTGAACCACCCTGTCTTACAATTAAACCAACACCAGCACCTACAAAGATACCACCCAATATCGCAGCTAATAATGGCTTAGATGATAAGTCTGGTAACATAAATGGAAATAGTTCCCAAAGCTTATAGAAACTAGATACAAAGAATGTTGAAATAATAGAAATCACAATAAAACTTCCGCCCAAATACTTAAAAGCGGTTAAGTAACAAGCCAAATCAAGAATCGGTGTGATATAAGCTGGTGAAATATGTAACCTATGTTCTATCAGTAACATTAATCCAATAACACCACCTTCAGTAATATTAGTTCTTTGATGAATATTAAAAATCCCAAAGCTACAAATACCAGCTCCTAACATAATAATTAAGATCTTCTTTATCGTAATTTCTTCTAAACATCTATTGCCAAAGTTCAAGACTTTTTCTTTCATAAGTACCTCCGATATACAATGTTATAATAAACTAAATAGTAACTATACAGTCAAGGGAGGCTATTATGAACAATTATTTCTCTATTGGTGAACTATCTAAGCTACAAAATATCTCTAGACAAACACTTATTTTCTATGACAAGATAGACCTATTTACACCTGCCTATATCGATCCTGAAAATGGATACCGTTACTACAATGCTAATCAACTAGATTATCTAGATACTATTTGTATCATGAAAAAGATTGGTTTTTCGCTTGAAGAAATAAAGGAACACATGAAAAACTACACTCTAGATTCTTCTATTATTGTCCTTAGGAAACAACTAACAATCATTCAAAATCAGATTCAAGAATTAGAATTAATAAAAACACGTGTTGAACATCGTTGTCAACAACTTGAACAATCAGCTAATATCCTAGATACCACAAGTGAAGTTTTTATCGAAAACACTAATCATCAATACATCTTACTTCAAGAAGTAGATAAACCTTACACTATGGAAAACATCAGTATTGCCACTAAGAATCTTTTTGTCCGCTCATATAAGGAACATCTACCAGTTTTCTTTCAAAGCGGTGCTTCAGTTCCCTTAAAACACGCTCTAGAAGATAGATGCATTGAAGCTACATATTGTTTTCTACCAATTGAAAAAACATCTATAAAAGATGTAAAAGAATTACCAGCAGGCAAATGCGTTACAACCTATCATAAAGGTGATTATCAATCTATTGGAAACTCATACAAACGAATCATCGACTATTGTAGAGAAAACAAACTAGAAATCATTTCCGATTCTTATGAATTTGCGATAAACGATTATCTTTCAACTGGCGATGAAAACGAATATATCACTAAGATTATGTTCTATATTAGATAAGTTTATTAATAAAATCTTCTAATTCTTTAGAATGTTTAGCACCACCAACAAGTGATACATGATATTTAAGATTCTTTAATCTCTTAGATAATTTTTTAATGCACCTTTCACCATGTCCACTACCACTAGTCACAAATAAGCCAACTATCTTATCCTTTACATCATATCGATAAAGGAATGAATTAACTATAGAAGCTACACTACCTGCCCAAATAGGAGAACCTAAAATTATTTCATCATATTCATCAATATTATCAGGAACACCCACAATACTAGGCTTAACATTAAAGAACACTTGGAAACATCCCTTTCTCATCAATTGACTTCTCTCCTCTGGGAAATCTTTTAAAGGTTTTATCTCAGCTATATCAGCATTTATCTTATAAGCAATATATTCAGCAACTCTTTTAGTATTGCCACTATTTGAATAATATATAACAAGTCTTTTCATCAAAACCCTCCTATTCACAATTTTTATCTTTCTTAAAACCCTAAAGATATCTCTTGTAACTCTTCAGCTACTGCATAAGATTTAATTCTCATCAAATTATCCCATGCATCTTCTTTGCCAAGCAAATTAACTCCACCGTGCCATACAAGGTCTTCATCAATTATGGCAAAACACTCATCAACGTTTTCTTTTGTAACTACTTGAATCCCTACATCTATCATTTGTTTAATCATTTCATAACAAGCAACCTCATTACTGAATAATGATTGTTCAGGATTTGTAGTCACCACAGTAATTTTACATCCATTATCAGTTCTACTTTTTGTAATATATAAAAATCTATCTATTCTATCTTGAGAAATATAAGGACTAGATATAACAATTCTCTTTTCGGCCTCCACTAAATCACGTTCAAAAACATCAATATAATTTCCAGAATCATAAATGGCATTAGCAGTTTGTTTTTCTAAAACGGCATTTGAAACAACAGAATAAGCTAATTTCTTATATGCTTTCAACCTTTTAGCATACATATTATTGAATTGTTTAATATGTGAATCAACATAGTCATAAACCAAAACATCTTCCTTGCCTTCGTATATTCTATCTATTCTTCCAACATATTGTTGCAAAAGAGAAGATTGAGTTGAAACAGGAGCAGCCAACATCAAAGTATCAAGTCTAGGTAAATTAAATCCTTCACCAACTTTTTGGCCCGTTGCGACAAGTATTAAACTCTTATCTTTTGGGACTTCATTTAATTTTCTAATAATATTTCTATTTTCCTTATCGGTGTTATCACCATATATCAAATAAACACAATCAGCGCTATTCAAAAGATTTTCATATAAAGTTTTTGCATGTTCTTTATATCTAGTTAATATTACTGGAGTTCTATTATTCTTAACTGCATTCTTAACATCTTCGATAATCATCTCGTTTCTAATCTTGTTATTGCACACTAAAGAATAAGCACCATTAATATCGTTATCAAAACTTTCAAAACTAGTAACTCTTGTAAATCTAGGATAAACATAATGTTTAATGCCAGTTTTCTCTGCTCTTTGTTTTGCTGAATAGGTAAGTCTAATTGGGCCTAGAAGCATATGGATTATTCTCTCTAAATTATCAGATCGTTTAATAGTAGCAGATACACCATATACATATCTAGCATTCACTTTTTGCATTACTTTTATTGAAGTATCAGAACCACAGTGATGACATTCATCCATAATAACCATGCCATAAGAATTAAAAAATTCATTAAAGTTCCCTTTACTGTAAATCGAACCAATCATAGCTACATCAATAATCCCAGTTAATGAATTCTTATTTCCTGTTAAACAACCAATTACACTATCGCGTTTCTTTTCTCTTCCACTTTTTGTTTTGTAAGTCGGAGGTTGCTCATCGATAATTAGAAATTTATTTAATTCATTAATCCATTGATTTAATAAGTCTTTTTTTTGAAGAAGAATTAGAGTATTAACCTTCCTTTCTCCAATTAAATATGCGCTAATAACGGTCTTTCCAAAAGATGTTGTTGCACTTAAAATGCCATAATCATGTTCAAGCAACGCATTGGCCGCAATTTGTTGGTCATCATCAAGTTTTCCTTTAAATAAAACTCTTATAGGTCTGCCCTTTTCTCTTTGATCATCGACATCGTATTCAATCTTTGTTTCATTACATTTCTTTATCAATTCTTCTTTTAGACCTCTAGGCAAACAGATATAACCATCAACATCTTTACCCATATAAATAGAACTCAAATTATAATAATTAGAATAACCCAATCGTTTATTTTTATAGAAAATTGGATTATCAAAAGCCGCTAGACTTCTTATTTGATTTTGAATTCTAGGCATTAAATTAAGTACATCAACGTATACTCCATCGCCTAAAACAATATGCAGTTTACCAACAACATCATTTTTATTAAATTCTTGTTTCTTTTTCCAAGGCTTTGGTCTTGTTGAAGCTTCTTTAGTTATTATTCCATTGTGTTCATATAATTCAACTTCCCATTTTTGAATATAATTGTTAATATCTTCTAAACTTAATTTAGATGTCTGATTAAACAATACATCCCATTGGTTAGGATAAGCATTCCAATTTTCATCAACAAAAGCACTATTACCATTTTTAAGTGCTTGTCCCTGTAGTGGTAATGCAATCAAATTCCCTAAACTACTTGAGGTGTCTTGGCAAGGATACATCCTGTCATAATACTTAAATGTTTTCATATTAACTAAGGACTGCCCCATATCCAGCAACATAAAACCGAATTTACGAGCTAAGGAAGCAGATATTGAATCTTTAAAGAATATCCACAAATGAGCTCCCTTTCCAGATCTAGAACGTTCAACTAAACACTTAATATTATTTTTATCGCAAATAATTCTTAAAGCGTCAACTTCCTTACGCCACTCTTCGTCATCATTTGCATAATCATTTATACTAGAGCCTTTCTCATGATTATCGAAATCAAACACAATAAATTTACATGTTCCATTAGATAATAGAGGATATACACCAATCACATCACTTCCATCTTCTTTATATCCAATCAAATGATTCACTATCGTTTTAACGCTAAGTTTAGACCACTTTACATTCTTGCATTCATCACAAATTATCTTCTCACCTCTTTGTTTAGGACAAAGACTATCGTTCCATCTATTATCACATTGTGGGAAATAGCCACCGTTCTTTCCTCTTTTAGCATATACATCAGTTCTTCCCCAAAACATATAAAAGAAATAGTTTGCTAAGTCATCAGTGATAAAAACTTTGTTAATTCTGCCACCTTGGTCTAAATCGTATTCTTGAGAATCATCTACCTTTTCCTCAAATAAATTTTCTTCAGAAAAAGGAATGCTAGCTTTAATTAATTTTTCTTTTAATTGTCTATTCTCAATTTGCAATTTTCTTACTAATTCTCTTAAAGTGTCTAAATTCTCTGCTTCGATATTCATGATTATTACCTATAATTTTATTCTTACAAATATATGATATCTTTTCTTTATCATTAATTATTATTCATCGATAAAAAATACTCGTCTTATACAAAATAATGTAGGAATTTTTAAGTTTTATTCCAATAAAGATATAGGAGGACGGCATATGACGTACTCTTTAACTTCCTTGGGTTTTTATAAGTGGAGAAAACGTATTGACAAAGAGACAAAGTTGTTATTGGCTATGGCTCTAGTTGAGATTATTAGTAGTCTACTAAAGGTCTTGATTTCATTTATTACCAAGTAACCTAGTAAATACCCCAAGGAAGAGTAAAACCCAGCATTGCCGTGCTGGGTTTTCATTTGGGATCATATAAGTGGATCCTTGTACACGATTATTCTATCACATTAATCAATCAAACCAAAAAGACACCATTATAGTGTCTCTCTAGATACGATATCATCAATAATCTCAATAGCCTCCTTAATCATGCCATCACAATGAAGCTTCTTAACACCACCATTTTCCTTATTAATCCTTAATAAATCAACACAATTAATAAGACCACCATGATTATCCATAATGCGCTTTCGAAATTCATTTAATAACAAAACATTATTAACACCCTTTAGTCCCAAAACCATAAGGCCACCTGTCACAACACCACAAGTACCTCCATTTTTCATACCAGAACCAAAGTTAAAGCCTAAATTGAAAGCTGTATCTTGATCTAAACCTAGTTCATCTGCATAAGCACACAATATTGATTGTGCACAATTATAATGAACATCAGGATTATCTCTTAGCTCCATCGCTTTTTCTATATGTTTATTCATAACTACCTCACAAACACTGCCACTAATAAGGCTACCACAATATATACAGGAATATTCATCAAAAAGCCATTAATATGCTTCTTACGATCTTGATAATATTCTTTTTTTGGAAGAATCGAAAATCTAATTCTTTTAGTATTAGGCCACCACAACAAACGAATAACCAACAAATCAAATAAATTAACAAGCTCTCCTGCGATTAAAAAGAAGAAAAAGGCATCCATATAGCTTGTAAAAGCTAATTGTTTCTTAAAGATAACCCCAAAGAAACCAAACAATATCAAATTAATAATCAAATTCGAAATCAATAAAGTTAAAACACTTTTATCATCAGGCGCAATCTTCTTTAAATCATTATCTTTTCTAATAGCCTTTTGAACCTCAGCAGAATAATGTTTAAAATTAATCATATTCTTCGCATCGCTGCCGCTATTCTTATAAGCCAAATAGAACATCAACAGACAAAAGAAGACAACAAATAAAATTCTATATTCCATCAAAATAACATCTTACCTTTCACAAACTTATGTTTAATACCACCTTGTAAATCAAGTGATAAATAAACAGCTCTCTCAAGTCTTTCTTCAATTGATAAGTCCAATGTAGTCTTTAAAGCAGAATCATCTAACACTAACGCATCAAATTCATAATTATCTTTAAAAGTACCAACACTACCAAAGAACTTACCACCACCCATAGTAGCTAAATAAAATGCTTCTTTAAAAGATAAAGCCTTTGCGTTTTGATCAATTAATCTCCAATATAACTTAGAAACTTCAATTGCCTTAGTCAAAGTTTGAAACATCGACTCACTTGTACCTCCGGCTACATCACTACCCAAGCCTAGATTTAAATCTAAATCTAAATATTTTCTCATAGGTGCAATACCACTAGAAACATTCATATTACTAGAAGGACAATGAACCGCAAAGATGCCCCTATCCTTCATCATCTTTAATTCCTCATCACAAGAATAGATACAATGAGCCATAATTACCGGATAAGTTCCATTTTCATTTTCACCAAACAACTTATACTCATCATAAGCATCACCATAAAAACGACTATTAGGACACAATTTCTTAACAAGCTCAATCTCACCTAAATTCTCTGAAATATGTGATTGTAAAGGAAGCTTATAATCCCTTACCAATTCACCTAACTTATACATTAAATCATCAGTGCAACTTGGAATAAAACGAGGTGTAATAATGGGATAAGTATTCTTAAATCTATTATTTACATCATTCAACCATCTAACAGTATCTTCATATGAATTAGTCTCTACCAAAGGTACAGGTGCATCCCTATCCATATTAACCTTGCCTACATAAGAAACAAGACCGCTTTCTTCCAACAATTCCATAAGTAAAGTAGTAGCTTTCACATGTCTTGACGCAAATATTGAAAGTCTAGTCGTAGCACTCTTTAAAATATTATCAACAAATATTTCATATGCCTTCTTACTATAATCTAAATCAGAATATTTAGCTTCTTCCACAAAAGCCTCATACTTTAACCAATCTAACAATTCATAGTCCATACCCAAACCTCTATAAGCATATTGAGGTGCATGAATATGTAAATCAATCATGCCGGGAATAATTAGCTTATTTGAATAATCCAACAATTCATAAGTATCAAATTTAGAAGGTAGCTTTTCAAATGCTCCCTTACAATATCCATCTTCACAAACTAAATAGCCATCCAAGGTATTCAACTTATCTTTATCTTCGCTATAGGCGATACAACCTTTTAATACATAATTTCTCATAACACAATTATGACATAAAAAGTGGCCTATATATACATATAGACCACCTTATACCAAACAGCGAAAGCACTTAACTAATCAATATCGTCATCCTTTAAGTCTTTAGCTGCAGCAGCGATAACCTTCTCAGCAACACTATTAGGAGCAGGCTCATAACGATCAAAGTCAATTACATAAGTACCTCTACCCTTAGTCATAGAACGAAGCTCAGTCGCATACTTAAGCATCTCAGCCATAGGAACATCAGCATCAATAGTTGTATAACCATCATCAGTATGACCTGTATCCATAATCATGCCTCTACGCTTATTGAAATCGCCAATTAGATCACCAACATACTTCTCAGGAGTAACCACATGAACCTTACCAATTGGCTCAAGAATCATTGGATTAGCCTTAGGAATACCATTCTTAAATGCTAACTTAGCAGCAGCTTCAAATGAATTAGGCTTAGAATCAACCGGATGGTAAGAACCATCATACAATGTAGCCTTAACATTAACTACCTTACAACCAGCTAAAGGGCCCTTTGCCATACAAGCTCTTAAACCAGCTTCAACACTTGGGAAGAAATTCTTAGGAACAGCGCCACCGAATACTTCTTCAGCAAATACTAGATCTTCTTCATCTGGATTGTATTCAAAACGAACCCAAACATCACCAAATTGACCAGCACCACCATTTTGTTTCTTATATTTACCTTGAACCTCAGACTTACCTCTGATTGTTTCACGATATTGAACCTTAGGCTCCTTCAAGTTAATCTCAACCTTATAACGATTCTTTAGCTTATTAACAACAACATCCAACTGTTGATCACCAACACAATACAATACTTGTTCACCAGTCTCTGCGTTTCTTACAAGATTAATTGACTTATCCTCAATTAAAATCTTCTTTAGCGCATCAGACATCTTATCTTCATCATCCTTAGTCTTAGGAGAAATAGCCATACCCAACATTGGACGAGGATATTCGATTGGTGGATACTTAACTACAAGGTCCTTAGTACATAAAGTATCGCAAGTTTCTGTTTGAGATAACTTAGTAAGTGCAACAATATCACCACAGTACGCTTTATCAACAGTTTGTTGTTTCTTACCACACATTACATATAAAGCACCTGCTTTTTCATTTACATCTTTATTCGCATTATATAAAGGAGTAGATAATGACAAAGAACCAGACATAATCTTCAAATAAGAAATCTTACCAACAAATGGGTCAACCACAGTCTTAAATACTCTGCCAGTAAATGGAGCGTCGTCCTTAGTTTCAACAGTCTTACCATCAACCTCGATAGTACCCTTTTCACAATGAACTGGTGCAAAGTTACAAATAAAACTTAATACTTCACCAACACCATAACCAGAAATAGCGCAACTACCCAAGATTGGCTTAATTTCATTATTTCTTAAAGCTTGTTTCAAACCAAACTTCTTCTCTTCCTTAGTGAAAGTCTCACCCGCAAAGAACTTCTCCATCATCTCATCATTGGCAGAAGCTACAACTTCCATGATTTCGTTATAATATGGATCATTTTCTTCATAGATAGTGTTTCTAACACCAATCATCTTATTGCCATCCATCTCAGGAATCAAGAAAGGAACAGCACCTCTACCATAGACATCAGTTAAACTCTTAGCGATTTCTTCAAACTTAATACCTTCATCAGCATTATTAATTAAGAAACAAATTGGAATACCAAGCTTGATAGCTAAGTTAGCAGCTTTTTCAGTACCAGATTGTTGTCCTTCTTTACCAGAAACAAAAATCAAAGCTAAGTCAGCAACACTAGCACCAGATACCATATCACCTTCATAATCTAAATATCCTGGTGTATCAATAAAGTTAATCTTTCTACCCTTCCATTGAATAGGAGCGATAGATGAATAAACTGACAAACCTCTTTTAGCTTCTTCAGGATCATAGTCCATTGCCAAAGAACCATCAGAACTATTACCCATTCTATCAATTTCATTAGTTAACAATAAAGCACTTTCAATGAAAGTAGACTTGCCACTACCAGCGTGACCTAATAATACGACATTACGAATGTCTTTTCCTTCATATTCAATCATACTAGATCACACTCTCCAATTCTTGAGGTACACCGTTTCTGAAATAATCTCTACAAGTCTTACCATTAATATCCTTAGCTTCTTTATCAGCACCCTTATTAACTAAATAAACAACTTCATCAACATTGCCTTGGTAGCAAGCTCTCATAAGTGCGTTACAACCCTTATTATCTTGAGCATTCACATTAGCACCCTTATTTAGTAATAAATGAACAGTATCTACCTTACCAGCATTAATTGCGTCGATTAAAGCGGTTCTACCCTCTTCATCCTTAACCTCTAAATCAGCACCATTATCAATCAAATATTCAACAACATCAGTTCTACCTTCATAACTAGCTCTGATTAATGCACTTCTTTGTTTATTATCTCTAGCGTTAACATTAGCCCCAGCCTCAACTAGCATCTTAACGATAGCTAAATGGCCCTTCTTAGCAGCACCCATTAAAGCAGTCTTGTTTTCAACATCTCTACTTCTTACATCAGCACCCTTTTCAAGTAAGTAAGCAACCACATTATCATAACCTCTCTTACTTGCTCTAGCTAGTGCAGATCTACCTTCAGTGTTAGTAGTCTCAACGTCAGCACCCTCTTCTACCAACTTCTTGACTAAGTCTAGGTTTCCTTCCTTTACTGCAGCGTAGAAATTCTTGTTTAATTCTTGTGTCATTGTTTTATCCTCCTTTTGATAAAAAAAGTGAACGCAAGCGCACGTTCACTATAAAGAATTAATTTTACACAATACAACACCTGGGGCACTTACCCCAACTACTTTATTTAGTCCTTTTATTGCATTGTATACTTTCATAATCTTTTACCTTGACTTCATTATAAGAAGTAAAAATCATAACTACAAGGATATTTCTTAAAATACTTTTCAAAAAATGTAACCGTTTTCATTTTTCACAAAACAATTTAAAAATCTCTAGACAAACTAGAGATTATATGATTATATTTGTGGGCCTAAATACTCACTATCACCCAAACCAAGAATCATAATAAAGATTGGTTGGAAGAACAATAGACCTAAACCAAAGGCTGTTGACTTACCATATGCCTTTGCAAGTTTATTAGTAAATACAAGTTCAATACCAAACACGATAATTCCACATAATATCGCAAAGAAACCTTTCTTGCCTGTTTCATCATTTGGCTTATTAAAGAAATTCAAAATGAAATAAGCCCAGAAAGCATATTGGTCCCATGCCATCTTAAACAATTGATACTCATTGAACAAAGGAATAAAAGCCCACCACCCTGGCTTATTAGCCTTAGTAAACATCATATATGAACCAATCGCATATAAAACATAATATAGAAGGCCCATCACAAGAACAGTCGCCGTACTTACAACCAAACCTAAGGCACCAAGTAATGCATACATAACCAAAATATAGATAAATAACATAATAAGTTACCTCCTAAACCTATTATATACTAATAGATTTCCTTGATAAAAGTATTATACTCAGGCATATGGTAACTCAAAATCTCATGAAATCTCTTGGAATGATTAGGAATAATAAAATGTAAGATTTCATGCCAAAGTACCGCTTCCAAATACTTCTCATCAAAATGTATAAGCTTCTCATTAATCGTAATCAAATTATTCTTAGGATAATTAATACCCCAAGCTGACTTCAAAATTCTAAATTTATAATCAGGATTTAAACGATAACCATAATCATTAATTATCGATAAATATTTAGTTTCCTTTTCTTTAACCAAAGACAATAACTTCTTAGAACCCTCTTTATAAAAAGTCTTTAATACTTCTTCCATATCCGTCTTAGGAGAATAAATAGTTAACTCATCACCATTAACACTAACCCTACTTTTACCCTGTACAATATTTAAATGATACTTCTTACCAAGATAATAGATATGATCATCAACTACAAGTTTCGAGTCCGACTTCTTATCAACAACCTTAAGAATCCATTCTTCCTTATTCTTAATAAATCTTAGTACATCATCATTAGACACCCACTTAGGACAAGTTACCTCCAAGGTTTCATTTCTTAACCTAAGATAAATATTTTTCATATTCTTACGAGTTACTTTTAACTCAAAATATCTTTCACCAACTTTAACCATATATCTATAATAGTATAAGAGGTGCGAATATGAACATAAGTCTTTTAGAACCAATCGGAATAAGTGAACAAGAAATTAATAAGCTAAGTAAACCCCTTATCGATATGGGACACAACTTCACTTACTATAACTCAAAAACAACAGATATAAACGAACTAATCAAAAGAAGTAAGAATCAAGATATTGTAATGATTGCCAACAATCCTTATCCTAAAGAAGTTATCCTACAAGCTAAAAAACTAAAACTAATTGCGGTGGCTTTTGCAGGTATCGATCATGTAGATTTAAAGGCTTGTAAAGAAAGAAACATTGAAGTTTTAAACTGTCCTAATTATTCCAATGTTGCGGTTAGTGAACTAGTAATCGGTTTAACACTAAATCTATTAAGAAAGATAAATGAAGCTGACTTGGCAACTAGAAATTGCCAAACAAACGCTACTTTAATTGGCGAAGAACTAGAAAACAAGACAGTAGGCATTATAGGTTTAGGTAAGATTGGAAATAAAACAGCTAATCTTTTTAACGCCTTTGGCTGTAAAGTTTTAGGCTACCAAAGAAGCACTATTAATAATCATAATGTTACTCAAGTAACAATAGATGAACTATTAGCACAAAGTGATATCATCTCTTTACATATCCCAAGTAATGAAGAAACATATCATTTCATCGATGAAGATAAGCTTAACATGATGAAGAAAGATGCTATCTTAATCAATTGTGCAAGAGGCCCTGTAGTCGATAATATAGCCTTAGCTAAGGCACTAAACGAAGAAAGAATAAAAGGTGCAGGTATTGATGTATTCGACTATGAACCACCTTTAAATGCTGATTATCCATTATTAAATGCCAAGAACGCAATTCTTACTCCTCATGTAGCCTACTACACTAAGGAAGCTATGATTAAAAGAGCCAATATTGAATTTAATAATGTGATCAATTATCTAAAGAAACAATAAAAACAAAAGAGAGTCCCATCAATTTGGAACTCTCTATATTTTTAATCATATGGGGCGATTGATGGGACTCGAACCCACGAATGCCAGAGCCACAATCTGGTGTGTTAACCAACTTCACCACAACCGCCACATGCTCATTTATAATACACTTTTACGATACAAATGTAAATAGGAAAATTAAAAAAGCCTAACCCACTCAGTTAAGCTTTCTCATCAACCTTTTGGTCTAACTCCTTAGTCTTATAATGTTTCAAGCCAAAATAACCAATAGTAGAAGTAGTTAAAGCGCCTACACAATCGATAATCAAATCATCCATTGTATCTCTTAAAGCCTCTCTACCAATTAAATTAGTACCATCCTCAAGTCTAAACTTTTGCATATTCAAATGTAAGATACCATCAAATGAGAACTCATATATTTCCCATAAGACACCAATTGAAACCGCAAAACAGAAAGCGAACAACGCTACAAAGAAAGGAGATAACTTCAACTCTTCCTCATCAGCCGTCTTATTTAATACGTTAACGATATCAAAACCTAAAGAACCAAGCATACCAGCCGAGAAGGCATGTAAGATTGTGTCCCAATGTTCAAATCTATAATAGAAAGATCTAACTTCGCCCAAGACAATAGCTGCATATAAGAAAATTAAATATGCGATGATTGTATTAGTTGGAATAGTAATATTAAACTTCTTCTTGATGAAACTTGGAAGATTCATGGCAAAAATACCAAGAATACATTGTAGTAACATCAACACATAATCACTCTTTTGTCTTAATAAAGTATTAACTTCTTCACTTGGTGCATATACAATCATACAAATCGAATAGATGATTGAAAGAATAAAACCTATTAAGACAAAGTAGTAAAGATTCTTCCCCTTTTTAATCTTCTTCATAGATAGAATAATACCCCTTTATATAATCCTCTAACTCAGTCTTTTCCTCATCAGTCATCGTACGCTCACTAGCATCATGACTATCAACTGTGCCTACATGATAATAAACTATTTCACCATTTTTCACAAACATCAAAGTTGGAACATAGACCTTCTTATCCTCATCCAAGAAATCATAAATATAATCATATAATTCTTTAAACTCAGGATAATTAAACTCACCATCATCATTTGTATAACGATAATCATGGTCTCTTTCACCATCCGGTCTTACATTAAAAGAATATGTCATATTTAATAACTTTTCATTATCCTTTACATAATCGGACACAACCGGACCTAACTCTTTACACCAAGGACACTTATCAAAATACATATATAAGACAAAACTCTCTTTATTATCAATCTTCTTATATAAATCTTCTAAAGTAATTTGATTCTTTGCGATTAAATAGTCAACTGTATCAACATCACAATCAGAATCTAAACTACAGGCATTATTACTTGTTTTATTATCATCTTCATTCACTGTATTATCATTACATCCTGTCATACATAACACCAATAATATAACCAACAATATCTTCTTCATTTTGCCTCCTTTATTTTAGCGGGTATCCCAACCGCAATGCGATTAGAAGGAACATCTTGTAAAACTACTGAATTAGCTCCAATTTTTACATTATCACCAATTTCAATAGCCCCTAAGACCTTTGCCCCAGCACCAATCTCTACATTACTTCCAATTGTAGGATGACGCTTACCACTTTCATTACCCCTACCACCAAGGGTAACTCCATGATACATTTTAACATCATCTTTAATAATTGTCGTTTCCCCAATAACTACACCCATGCCGTGGTCTATAAACAAGCCCTTCCCAATAGTAGCTCCAGGATGAATTTCAATACCTGTAAAAAACCTAGTAATTTGTGAAATTAGCCTAGCTAAAAAGTATAAATGAAGATTATTTAAGAAATGAGCAATCCTATAAAAGAAGATGGCATGAATCGAAGGATACAACAATATTATTGATAATGTATTCCTAGCAGCAGGATCACTTTTCTTAATATTCTCTACTTGTCTTTTAATATCACTAAAAATCATCTTAATCAAACAAATTTAGTGATAAATAGCGATTACCGCCATCAGGTAAAATTACCACTATATTCTTACTCCTATTCTCTTCTTCCTTAGCTAATAAACTAGCCGCATATAAAGCAGCACCACTTGAAACCCCCACAAAGATTCCCTCTAGTTTAGCCAAATTCTTTAACGTATCATAAGCCTCTTCACTCTTAACTGTAATAACCCTATCATAAATATAGGTATCCAATGTATTAGGAATAAAACCAGCACCAATACCTTGAATCTTATGAGGACCGCTAATACCCTTAGTTAATATTGGCGAATCAAAAGGTTCTACACCAACTATCTCAATATTCTTATTTTGTTCCTTAAGATACTTACCGATACCTGAAATAGTACCGCCTGTTCCAATACCTGCAACTAAGATATCAACCTTACCTTCGCTATCCTTATAAATCTCAGGACCTGTTGTTTTATAGTGAGCTAAAGGATTGGCACTATTTTCAAATTGACCCGCAATAATAGAATCAGCTATACTTGCATGTAACTCATTGGCCTTTTCAATAGCACCCTTCATACCCTTTTTACCATCAGTAAGAATCACTTCAGCACCATAAGCCTTCATCAAATCAATTCTTTCCTTTGACATCGTATCTGGCATTGTGATAATCAAACGATAACACTTATAAGCACTAACCATAGCCAAACCAATACCAGTATTACCACTTGTTGGTTCAATAATTGTAGAACCCTTTTTAAGTAAGCCTTTTTCCTCATAAGTCTCAATAATAGATAAGGCAATTCTATCTTTAATAGATCCTGCTGGATTTAAATATTCAAGCTTGGCAATAATATTAGCCTTAGACCCTACAAATTCCTCATATTTCTTAAGTTCCACCAACGGTGTCTTACCAATTAGTTCTGTAATATTTTGTTTAATCATACAAACCTCCTAATAAACAAAAAGGGATTCTCTTATCGAAAATCCCTAATACAAAATATAAATTAAAAAAGTCGACAAGAAAATTGTTATATTTGCATATACTCCTTACAACAACAACAATTTCTAGTCAACATATAATTCATGTAATTAATATAACACTATTTTTATAAAATATGTAAATAATTATTCCTCAGGACTAACCTTATCTAGTAAACCACTTTCTTTAAGTCTTGGATATAAGGCTAAATAGATTAAAGATGCGATAATTATAGCCAATACTGCATTGACAAAAGTAGTCACAAACTTCGCAAATGCTAAATAAGTAATAGCCTTTTCAGCATTCTTTAAAATAATCAAATAGTAAACATAAGAGAATAAAGGTTCACCAATGCAATTGAAGATCATACCAAAGGCACAAGACTTAAAGACAGCCACTCTTAAATCCTTTCCACTTTTTTGATTAACCTTATATACTCTATGAGCGAAATAACCAGTGACTAAACCAATACCCATTTTTAAAACAAGAGTCTTAGGCGCAACCGCAATATAAACTGGATCCAAGATATCGCCAATGCCCATGCCTATGGCTCCAGCTAAACCACCTGGTAAACCACCTAATAATAATGCTGCCAATACACAGAAAGTATTTCCTAAATGGAAAGAAGTATAACCAACAGGAGTTGGAATCTTAATTTGTAGGAAGGTAAAAGCTACATAACATAAAGCTGCCATTAGACCAACCATCGATATTTTTAACACTGAATTCTTTTTCATAATAATCACCTCAATAGGAAGTATATAATAGTAGTGGTTATATAGAAATAACCAGTTTTGAATATTTTAATAAGACCAGATGAAAAAGATATTATATTTAGAAATCTATGAATATGTAATCGATAAAATCAAAAATAAGGAATGGTTGCCTAACTCTAAAATACCTTCAAAAAGAAAACTAGGTGAAGCTTTTAATGTGTCATTAATTACCGTAGCTACCGCCCTAGAACAACTTGAAAGTGAAGGTTATATCTATAGTAAAGAACGTGTTGGCTACTTCGTATGTGATATTGAGATCCTTACTAAACACGAAGCTATCGATAACTATCAGCTTGAAACTATCAATGATGATTATCTATTTGATTTTAGAAATAATAACGGTGATATTCTCAACTTCCCTTTCACTAATTGGCAAAAGATAGAACGTAAAATCTTAAATGATAATAAAGATTTATTATTTAATAAGCCTCAAAGTTTTGGTGAACAAGCTTTAAGAAAAGCTATAGCTAATTATCTTAACAACAACCTTGCAATGAACGTTTCCTATAAACAAGTAATCATCACTTCAGGTAGTGATAATTCCTATAATAATCTAATTAACTTCTTTGGAAGAAAGAAAAAATATGGCCTAGAAGATCCGGGTTATCAAAATATTTCTTCGATCTATAAATTAAATGATCTTAAATATAAATATATTAAATTAGATGAAAATGGTATTAACATGGATGAACTAAAGAAATCAAAGGTTGATATTGTTCATGTATCAACCAACCACCACTACCCAAGTGGTATAGTTATGCCTATATCTAGACGCTATGAACTAATTAAGTGGGCTAAAGATAATGATTCTATTATTGTTGAAGATGACTATGATGTTGAATTAAGACTTAAGGGCAAACTAATCAATCCTCTATTCACATTAGATGATAATAATGTAGTTTATCTAAACACCTTCTCATTAACCCTTAATCCCGGTTTTAGAATAGCTTATATGGTACTTCCTAAAAGACTTGTTAATGAATATGAAGAAAAGATGTCTACTTTTAAATGTAATGTCTCAAAGTTAGAACAATTAACCCTTGCTGAATTTATAAGTTCGGGTGCTTATGAAAGATATTTAAATAAGAAAAAGAAAAGATATCAGGATATTAGGAATACTTTTATCAATAAGATAAGTATACTAAGTAAAAAACACAATCTTATTCTAAAAGAAGCTGACTTAGGCTTACATATACTAATTAACTATCCTTATAAGGTAAGTGATGAAAAGGTGCTTGAAATTGCTAAAACATTAAAGATAAAGATATATCCCTTATCTCATTTCATGCATGAAAAGAAAGATACTCATACCCTGATTGTCAACTATTCTTGTTTCAACAAGGATAATATCGAAAAAGGTATAAGTATCTTAGAACAATTATTCGAAAGTATAGAAAAAGCTTGATTCAATCAAGCTTTTTATTTGATTTATTTGCTTAAGTATTCGTCAATTGACTTAGCAGCCAACTTACCAGCACCCATAGCTGAGATAACTGTTGCAGCACCTGTAACGGCATCACCACCAGCATAAACCTTATCCTTAGTAGTCTTACCACCATTATCAACGATGATACCACCCTTCTTAGTAACTTCTAGACCACTAGTAGTTGACTTAATTAGAGGGTTAGGAGAAGTACCGATAGAAATAACTACAGTATCAACTTCTAATTCAAATTCAGAACCAGGGATTTCAACTGGTCTTCTTCTGCCACTCGCATCAGGTTCACCAAGTTCCATCTTAATGCACTTAATACCAGTAACGAAGTTATTCTTAGGATCACGAGGATCATCAGGATTATGATAACCAAGGATTTCAACTGGATTATTTAACAATCTGAAGTCAATACCCTCTTCCATAGCGTGTTCAACTTCTTCTTTTCTAGCAGGAAGTTCTTCTAAAGATCTTCTATAAATTACATAAACCTTTTCAGCACCAAGTCTTAAAGCAGTTCTAGCAGCATCCATCGCAACGTTACCACCACCAACGATTGCAACCTTACCACCCTTCATAATAGGAGTAACAGGATCATTTTCATATGCCTTCATAAGGTTAGATCTTGTTAAGAATTCATTTGAAGAATAAACACCATTTAAAGATTCACCTGGAATATTCATAAATGAAGGAAGACCAGCACCAGAACCGATATAAACAGCCTCATATTCTTCTAACAATTCATCAACAGTAATTGACTTACCGATAACTACGTTTGTATCAACAGTAACGCCTAACTTCTTTAAGTTATCAACTTCCTTAGAAACGATTGACTTAGGAAGTCTGAATTCAGGGACACCATAAACAAGAACACCACCAGCAGTATGTAAAGCTTCGAAAATTGTTACTTCATAACCCTTCTTAGCTAAGTCACCAGCACAAGTTAAACCACTAGGACCAGAACCAACAACCGCAACTCTATGACCATTAGAAGCAGGTTTTACAACATCATGATCATGAGCTAAATGATAGTCAGCAACAAATCTTTCAAGTCTACCGATACCAACAGGTTCACCCTTGATACCTCTAACACACTTAGATTCACATTGAGTTTCTTGTGGACAAACTCTACCACAAACTGCAGGTAAAGAAGATGATAATGAAATTACATTATAAGCACCTTCATAATCCTTTTCCTTAATCTTACTAATGAACTCAGGAATATGGATATTTACAGGACAACCCTCAACACATCTAGGATTACGACAATTTAAACATCTTTCAGCTTCATCAAGAGCGATTTCTTCAGTATAACCCAAAGCAACTTCCTTAAAGTTATGACCTCTTTCAATTGGGTCTTGAATAGGCATTGGATTCTTTTCTAATTTCATATTAGGCATAATTACTAAGCTCCCTTCTTAAATAAGTTACATGCTTCATCATATTTGTGTCTTTCAAAAGTAGAATACATTCTACCTCTGCTCATAGCCTCATCGAAATCAATTTCATAACCATTGAAATCTGGACCATCAACACATGCAAACTTAGTAACCTTCTTACCATCAATATTTAATGTTAGACGGCAACCACCACACATACCAGTACCATCAATCATGATAGGATTCATTGAACAATCAACTGGTACATTGAATTCCTTACAAGTAATTACTACAAACTTCATCATGATAAGTGGTCCAATTGTAATAACTTTATCAAAATGCTTACCAGCATCTAACATTTCCTTCAAAGGAACTGTTACATTACCCTGACGTGCATAAGAACCATCATCAGTCATAACGATTAATTCATTAGAAACAGCCTTAAATTCATCTTCAAGAATCAATAAATCTTTGTTTCTAAAACCGATAATACTAGTAACATTGCAACCAGCTTCCTTTAAAGCCTTTGCAACTGGTAAAGCGATAGCACAGCCTACACCACCGCCGACAACACATACATCCTTCAATCCTTCAACCTCAGTTGGAACACCTAAAGGACCAACAAAGTCAGTCAACTCTTCGCCAACCTTCTTTTGATCAAGCTCTAAAGTAGTAGCTCCAACGATTTGATAAATGATTGTAACAGCACCAGTTTCTGGATTGCTGTCCGCAATTGTTAGAGGGATTCTCTCACCTGTTTCACTTACTCTTAAAATAATAAATTGACCAGCCTTAGCCTTCTTAGCTACAAATGGTGCCTCTACTGTCATTCTTGATACAGTAGGATTAAGTGAATCTTTTGCTAAAATCTTATACATTTGTTTCTCCTATTGCATATATATGCTCTTTTGAGTATTACTCAAAAATTCACATTTCTATTCTATCACCTAATAGGTCTTTTGTTTATAAAGCCTTCATGATTTTATCAATCAAATCAAAGGCCTTAGCACTAGCCTTAGACACATTTTCCACAAACATTTGACCATCACCATCAATCGTATCTGAAATACATTTAATTGATAAAACTCTTACATTATTTAACATACAAGTTCTAGTAATACCTGCAATTTCCATATCACAAATTACACAATCCAGCTTTGCTAAATTATTCTTATCTTCTAACTTTTCAATAAAACGATCACCACTTGCACAGTTACAAATTCTTAAATCAGGCTTAATACTTAAAGCCAAAGTAATCAAATCATTATCCAAAGGTAATGCCACACTATCAACATCACAATATTGATGAGGCAAGACATCATCGATACAAGATGTATCAAAATCATAATTGATTGTACCCTTTACTACAAACAAATCAGATACAGCAAGTCCTTCCACTAAAGCTCCAGTAACGCCATAATTAAGCATAATTTCAATATCAAACTTATCAATCAAAAATTGACAAGCACTAGCTGCATCAATCTCACCACAGCCTGACTTAATAACATATAATTCATTATCATTAATCTTAGTCTTATAGACTACTCTGTTTTTTACACAAAGCGTTTCCACTTGGTAATTGCTCTCAAGGAAACTCTTTAATTCCTTTTCAATCGCAATAATCATTCCAATTTTCATAAATTTAAATACCTCGAACAAATTATACTTCTTAGCGTTATAATTTTAAACATGGACCAAAGTTATTTTAGGCAAGGCCTTAAAGACGGTTTACCTATTGGAATTGGATATTTTGCGGTTGCCTTCTCATTAGGCGTTTTCGCTTCATCTATAGGCTTATCACCAATACAAGGCTTAATAGCCTCACTATTAACAAACGCCTCAGCAGGTGAATATGCAGGCTTTATGGTAATAGCAACTAATGCTACCTATATACACATGATAATAATGACAATCATTGCCTCTTTAAGATATCTATTAATGTCTGCCGTCTTATCTCAAAGATGTGATGAAAACATCACATTACTGCATAGGCTTATTTTAAGTTTCTATATTACTGATGAAATCTTTGCGATCACTATCGCTAAAAGTAAAAAGATTATACCTGAATATACCTTTGGCGCAATACTACCTGCTACAACACTATGGGGCTTAGGAACTCTATGTGGTATCTTAGCTGGCAATATCCTACCAGATAGAATCATATCAGGCTTATCGGTAGCTTTATATGGCATGTTTATCGCCATCATCATTCCACCTTGTAAAGAAGACAAGGCTGTTAAAATAGCCGTAATAATATCATTTATATTGAGCTTTTTAAGTTCATATTATTTGCCAATCCTAAATAACCTAGATAGTGGTTCAAGAACCATTATCCTTACAATATTAATCTCATTAGTTGTAGCTAAAGTAGCTCCAAGAGGACAAGAAGATGCATAATACCTGGACATATATTTTTATCATGGTTCTTACTACCTTTATCATAAGAGCCCTACCCTTAATACTAATAAGAAAAGAGATCACCAATCCCTTTCTTAAATCATTTTTATATTATGTCCCCTATGTTACCCTAGCTGTCATGACCTTCCCAGCTATTATTGAAGCAACTAATTCACCAATCGCAGGAGCTATATCTTTAATAATTGGCATCATCGCTTCTATTAAAGGCATGAAACTAATGGGTGTAGCCTCAATGTGTGTTATTACGGTATTAATTGTAGAACTATTTGTATAGTTTCAAGAGATGACTAGCCCAAACCGTCAAGTTTTTTCGAAGACTAATCATCTCATGAAATTATTCGATAATATATTATCGAATAATAGTTTACTTTTTACTTGCTTTAACCACATGATTTAAAAGAATCGAAGTAGTTAAAGCACCAACCCCACCAGGTACTGGTGTAATATTTTTAACAAGTGGTTCCACCTCATCAAACAAGACATCACCACACAATTTATGTTTAGCCTCATTATAATTTAAGCCAACATCAATAATGGTTTGCTTACTATTAACATAATCCTTAGTCACTGATTCCATCTTGCCTGTTGCGCAAATCAAGATATCAGCTTCCCTACATATTTCTTCAACACCAACACTTTTACTATGGACAATCGTAACCGTTGCGTTTTCTTTTAGTAACATCATACTAACAGGTTTACCTATAACAGCAGATCTACCAAGTACCACAACCTTTTTACCACTTAATTCGATATTGTAATATTTCAAGATTCTCATCACCGATTCAGCCGTACATGGTTTAAAGGCCTCGTCATTATCTAAAAAACAAGATGCTAAAGATAAATCTAAACAAGCATCAACATCCTTTTTGATAGATAAGTATTTATTAATATCTCTTTCATCAAATGGTAATGGTCTAAAGATTAAGATGGCATCTACACTATCATCATTATTTACTTTATCTAGAGTATTATAAAAAACATTTGGATTTACATTTAATTCAAAGTTAATTTCTCTATCTTCAATTCCAAGCTTCTCACACTTTTTTAAAATTCCTCTTTCATAAGAAGAATCATTATCCTTATTACCAACTTTAAATAAGGCTAAGGTAAGCTTTTTATCACCTTTTAAAAGAAGGCTCTCTTCATCAATAGCCTTAGCTACCTCTTTACCACTTAATATATTTGCCATTCTATAGTCTTTCTAAAACATCATTATATGTTCGATTTGCAATTTCAGAATATTTAACAAGCATCTTCTCACTCAACTGTTCAAGATTAGTCGCATATTCCCTGTCCTTCATCAACTTTGTATTTACAAGTACATTCAAATAAGCGCCCCTTAAAGTGCCAAGAGCTAAGGATACTGAAGCACCCACATCAGATACCATAATCTTAGAAGTAATATCTTTTAAAATACTATCAAGTTCAATTACTCTAGCACTATATTTCATAATAGACAAAGGTGGAATTGCTGCATCCTGTAGACACTTCTCTAATTTAATCATATATTCAGGATCAGACTTTTCCATTGAGTAACATCTACTTAACGGATAAAAAGCCTTACAATCATCATTGATTGCCTCTAATAACTTTTCACTTAAATCTTTTAACTCAATAGATATTTCCCTTAATTGCCCCTCATATTCTAGATACTTCTTCTTACCATAAGTAAGTTCAATAGCCATATTGGCTAAAGAAGCAGATAAGGCACCAACCAAAGCACTTGCACTGCCACCACCTGGAATAGATTCTTTTGAGGCTAAATTAGAATTGAACTCATAAATTGTCTTTTTATACATATTTCAATTCTAATAGAGTAGAGGAGTAATTGTCAAAATTACTGCCCCTCTCATTGCACCGTACATACGGTTCTCGTATACGGCGCTACATTTATATTTAAGTCACAGCCTACTTAGATAAGTAATACTCAATGGGGTTTACCAAACCGGTTATCCCCTTTTTCTTATCGGTATATGAAAGAATTTTTGGATTAAGTATAAAGCTAATGATATTCCCTGTAGCTTTTCTATATAGTCCTAATCTTGAGTTTGCCACTTTATATACATCTTCTTCAGAAAATCTGTTTTTAAACTTTAAATTCATCCTCATTAGATTTTTGTATATTGTTTTGGGCTTCTTCCATTTCTTAAGTATAACTACTCTAACTTTATGTCTTAACCATTGCCCAAATTTCTCCATTTTGGATTTCATTATTCCTATACTAAAGTAATTAATCCAACCTCTTACTACTTCATTTAATTTTGTAAATAATGTATCTGTAGTCATAGCTATTGCTTTCTTACGGATTAATATTTGTTTGCACTTATCATATAAGTTTTGGACTTTGGTATCCATTGGCTTACATTTCCATTCATCTGAACGTTCAAGAAATGTAAAACCTAAAAAGTTTGAGTCATTTGGTCTTACAACTTTTGTTTTAGTTGCGCTGACCTTAAGAAATAGTTTTCTTTCTAACCATGAAGTTACTGACTTCATCACTCTATTGGCACTTAATTCACTTTTAACTAGTATATTAACGTCATCGGCGTATCTTACAAAGTGTAATCCTCTTGATTCTAGTTCCTTATCAAACTTATTCAAATAGATGTTTGAGAGTATTGGAGATAGAGGACCTCCTTGAGGCATACCTTCGCTGTTTGAAGATATTAAGCCATTTTCCATTACGCCAGCTCTTAGGAACTTTCGTATCAAATGTAGAGTTGTCTTGTCATTAACTTCTTCTCTAAGTATTGAAATTAACTTATCATGATTTACTGTGTCGAAATACTTTTCTATATCTAAATCTACTACCCATTCATAGCCTTCATTTAATAATTCAAGTACCTTTTCAATAGCGTTGTGTGCACTTCTATTTGGTCTAAAACCATAACTACTATTTGAGAATAGTGGTTCATAGATTTTAGATAGTTCTTGTGCAATAGCTTGTTGAATAACTCTATCCACTACTGTAGGAATACCTAGGGGTCTTTTCTTGCCATTGGCTTTAGGGATATAAACTCTTCTTACAGGTTGAGGCTTATAAGTCATATTCATAATAGAAGATATAATCTCTTTCTTATGCACTTTAAGATAGTCATCTATTTGAGCTACTGACATCTTATCAACACCAGGAGCACCCTTATTTGACTTTACTTTCTTAATGGCCTCATTTAAGTTATCTTCACTTAAAATCTTTTCAATTAATTCCATCTGCTGCATCCTTTCTATTTTCAAAATATTTCAACATCATCCCCGGATAACCATAACTAGAAAGATATACGATTCTTTCATGTTGTTACTTATATCCTTTCGGACTAATCGAAATTTAATTATAGTGGCTTGCACTATATAAACATTAAGTCCTTCAGTGTTTTATCACCTACTACGACCTCAGCTGACTCCTCATATTAAACCTTTTTCGACCGATGGTACCATTACTGTTTTTAAAGTTTATTGGACTTCATCGTATATGAGGTCTCCCGGGGTAATTCACTAATCCTATTTCTTTCACAACGTCTTGATTTACTCTTTTGGTTTTACGTTTACCTTTTGGACTTATAGTTGTTGTGCACTATCATCCACCGTTTAGCCTTATATCAAGTTTCTGTTCGTACGCTCAAAAGAATCGCTACACCACTTCCTCTACTCATATCATCGCTGATACTAGCTTGTGGTTCACTACACTTGGCGGTAAATACCTGTGGTCGGTTTATCTCCGACTGAATTAGTGCCATGCCCGGCACACACAAAAAGAAGACTACTTGTCTTCTTTTATACTTTTTTCGATAGCTGCATTACCTGCATCATATCCTAAATTATCATAAAGAGAATATAGTTCGGTACTTACTAAGTGGAACTCACCATTATCATAAATTAAACGATAAGAATCACCATAATAATCCCAAACAGTTACATCGGTATCTTTATCCTTAGCCAACTTGATAAAATCATCAAACTTCAAGGCATCCATACCATAATTTGAAGTAATGCCATCCTTGCCATCATTATAAGTAATGGTAAAAGGATGATAGTACTCATAATAATCAGTCTTTAGATAATTATCAAGAATATAATCACGATAAGATTCCATCATATCAATTAGTTCGTGATTCTTAGTTGAAGTAACCACCGACAAACTAAAGGAACCAGATTCCATATAAGACTTATCCTCATCATTTAGACTCTTAAAGAAATCATAATATTCAGATTCATTATCGTCGCCGATATAGCCAGAATAATAATCATAGGTCATCTTATCATAATCAAATTTATATATTCTAGATAAGCCAAAGCCATTAGTCTTTTCACAGCTATAGTTAAAACCTAATGACAAAATAACACCACCTACAAACAACAATACTTGTAGCTTAGATAAACTAAACTTTCTCTTATATACAAAGTTTCCTATAAAGT
This sequence comes from uncultured Erysipelotrichaceae bacterium, assembly GCA_934675465.1. GTDB lineage: Bacteria > Bacillota_I > Bacilli_A > Erysipelotrichales > Erysipelotrichaceae > Colivicinus. The sequence goes on from CAKUQM010000017.1 coordinate 28,889, forward strand.
AAGCTGCAAATAATAAAGCATACAAGATAACAGTTCCATAGATATCATTAATGATTCTACCTGATGCGATTATGAATAAACAGATGATTGTATAGAAACTAATAATAAACGGATAGGCAAAGAAACCATCAGAATAATTACCAGCTCTTTCTACCTTTCTATTATTAAATAACTTAAATAATAAGAAAGTGAATAATACAATATAGACCACAGTAACCACATATGATGAAACTAGATATTCATATACATAACCACCAAATGTTATCGATGTATATTCAACAACGCTTAAGGCGATTGGTGATAAATAAATAAGTATTTTATATAGAGAATCAGTCAACACGTTTACGCCAACTAAATAAGAAGACGTAAACGCTTCACCTGCAAATAAAATCATCAACGGTATGGCATAATAGGCAATCAAGATTACAAATCCATCAGTAATTGAATTAGCCAAAAAATATATAAAGGCATTAAAGACAATTACCATCAAATAAGTAACACATGCAGTCAACAATAAATATAAGACATTTATTAAAGACGCTTGCATATTACTAACAATACAATTAATAAGTGTAATTATTAGCGATAGGACATACGGGGCAAAAGCTGCCACAAAACAATAAACAAGTCCTGTAAATAACATCGTATTACGAGACATGTTTAATGAGAAATAAGTATCTACAGCCTTCTTATTATGCACATATGAAAAGATAAATAATGGCAAGATAAAAGCCGTAGCTGCCCCAAGTACATAATTAAACAATAAAGGACTATATACAGACATATGAGTATCTAACTTTCCCACAAAAGAGAAAGAAATAATAGCCTGTAAGATACAAGTTATTAAAAATAAATGCTTCTTTGACTTAAATAAATAAATAAAATAATTCTTATTTAACATTTAAAGCTCCTGTATGCTCATATATGAACAATTCCTCAAAGTTTACATTCAACACATCAAGAATCAAAGGATTAAAAGCCTCTAACTTTTCGCTAACTTCATCCCTATTACCCCTAATAACAAGAGTAATAATTCTACCTTCCACATTCTTGTACAACACATCAAAGTCCTTAAACAATTCGATATCAACTTCTTCCTTAAAAGCTAATTGATATTTATTAATATTAGCCTTAGACTCTAATAAATCACCATAAGTCTCAATATGACCATTTTCTAAGATGCCATAAGAATCACAAATATCCTCAAGTTCCTTCAAGTTATGTGAAGAAATAATAATCAAAGAATTATTATCCTCAATCAAATCACTCAAGGCATTCTTGATATGAACTCTTACAATTGGATCTAAACCATCAAAAGCCTCATCTAGCAACAATAAGTCTGGTTTACAAGCAAGCGCAATCAGCAACATCGCCTGTCTTTTCATACCCTTAGAAAAGTTAGAAATATTGTCAGTTTCACTTAACTTAAATAAGTTCAAATACTTTTGGTATACTTCCTCATCAAAGTCATAGAAACCTTTATAAAACATCTTTAAACTCTTAATATTAGAACCATAAGGATAATATGGATCATCTGATACAAGAAAGATTCTCTTTCTAATCTCTGGATCAACATAAGTGTCCAAACCTTCAAAAAGCACCAAACCATCATCTAAAGAATAGATACCGGCAATACTTCTTAAAAGAGTAGACTTACCTGCTCCATTAACACCTACTAGACCGAAAATAGAGCCATGATCAATATTTAAAGAAACATCATCTAAAACGCTTTTACCCTTAAAAGCCTTTGTTACATTTTTAATCTCTAACATCATCTAACTCCCAAATACTTCTTCAACAGCATTTAATACCGTCTCTTTTCGATACCCATTTTCCTTCAGCTTACTTAACAAGAAATAAACTTCATCGGTATTTGAATTAACAGCTGTTGTATCAGCCACAAAGCTACCTTTCTTGAACACCGAATAGATATAACCATCTTGTTCAAGTTCTTGATAAGCCTTTTGAACCGTATTTGGGTTAATACCCAAATCACTTGCCAATTCTCTTACTGAAGGTAGCTTATCATTTGGCTTTAAGGCACCTGCATTAATAAACTTAATTATTTGAGATTTGATTTGTTCATAGATTGTTTCTTTTCCTTGTAGATTAATAAGAAACATTCACATCTCCTAATTCAAATTATTCAATTTACCATCCTTTAGTAATAAACACTTATCTGACATTCTCGCAACCTCATCAGAGTGCGTAACCACGATAATTGTCTTACCAAAATTATGAGCTAAGTCCTTAAACACATCAATAATTTCTTTTTCAGTAGCTGTATCCAAGTTACCAGTAGGTTCATCCGCAAAAATCAAGTTAACATTACTTGCCAAAGATCTCGCAATAGCCACACGCTGTTGCTCACCACCTGACAATTGACCAACCATTCTATCAGCCTTAGTTCTCACAATACCAAACTTTTCTAATAGATTATAGGCTACTTCCTTTTTATCCTTTGGAACCTTATTATCAGTCTCTTCCATAGCCACCATTACATTTTCAGCAGCTGTCAAATAACTGATTAAGTTATATTGTTGGAAGACGATCGCAATCGCATTTCTTCTATACTTAGCCAAACCCATTTTCTCAACATCTTCACCATTAAAATAAATCTTGCCACTCTTTGGTTCATCAAGTCCTGCAATAAGAGATAGAAGTGTTGTCTTACCAGAACCAGAAGGACCTAAGATAGTATAGAAATTACCTGACTCGAAAGTATAGCTTAAGTCTTTAAGAATTTGTCTTTCGTAGCCACCATCAATATATGAATAATTAATATCTTCTAATTTTAAAATTTCTGACATATTGGCCTCCTTAGTTTTGGTTCATTAAAATCTTCTTAGGATTAAAACGCATAATCATCATTGAAGGAATCAAGATAGAAACTAGTACAATCGCTAGACCCACTACATAGATTTCCGCAATAATAACTGGTGAAATAGAAACATTATAGTTACTTACTAAATCTTCTAAAGTAACATCACTATTGTAGTTATCATTCCAAATAGAATCATAATTGTAGAAATTATCATCGTCATTTTCTTCATTAACACCACTAGAAGTAATTTGATATTCAAGTACTGTTTGACCAACCTTATTAGCGATTAAACTACCAGTACCAATTGAAAGCGTGAAACCAAGTAAGGCAACTAAAGCTAATTCTACAAAGAATTGAGCAACTACTTTAAATTTACTTGCACCAATTGACAATAAAACACCAATTTCATATTCTCTAGTCTTTAATGTTAAAGCTGTAATTAATGTGATAATAACTACCGCATTAATAACTACTAACCATACAATGAACGAAGCATAAATACTTAATGTATCTAGTGGTTTAGATAACTTATTGAATTCTTCATTATCAACACTAATCTTCTTATAATCACCTAAAGTATCCTTATAATCTTCTACAAACTTATCTACTTCAAGTGGATCATTTAATAATAAGGTAACAGTACCTAATTGAACCTTAGATGTATCATCTGCCTGTGGTCTATTAGAAGGATCCTTATAGTATTCATCATCTGGATTTTGTGATGCATAATAATCAAATGACTTTTGATTAAGAGGCAAAGTAATATTACTCAAAGTAGTACCTGGCATTAGAATCATATTATCTGGATTCTCATATGGTGAAGTCCACTTATAATTTGGACTATCAGGAGTGATAGGCTTATTATGTTCATAGATACCAATAATCTTCAATTCAACCAAATAATCGCTCTCAGTTAAATCGATTCCTTGGGAAGAATACATCTTAACATCAGTTTTACTAATCGCATAATAAGTAAAAGTATCACCTACTTTTAAACCATTTTGTTCAGCTAAAGCCTTAGAAATTAAACATACTTTATTAGACTTATCAATATCTTCTTGAGTATAGAAACTGCCTTCAACCACCTTATAGTCGCCATCTTCGAATTCAATCATGTTAGGGAAATAATTAGCCTTGATGAAATATGATGGTTCTTGATACTCCTCACAGTGTTCAGTACCATCAGCATCATAATAACAAGACTGACCACCGCCCATATTACTCTCGGCATCATTATTTAAATGTACATAATCAAGAACACCATCACCATAAGCTTGGCCATTATTCATCGCATTAGCAGTCTTTACTCTACTATCTTTTAAGATATCTTTTACTTCGCCTAATGTAACACTTGGATAGTTCTTATAAGCCTTATTAATCTCGTCTTCATCTTCCAAAGACTCTACATAGTTATAGTAAGCTTGATAATCAACTTGCATTGTCGCAACCGCTCTCATCTTTTGACGAGTTAAAATCTTAGCTTGTCCAGCCGCATTAGATACACCTAAACCAACAATTACAAGAGTACCTACAAGTAAGAATGTAAGTACTAATAATATTGATTTAGAAGCCTTTCTTGTAACATTTTTAATTGCTCTATTAAAGAAATTCATATAACCTTCCTTTCTTATTCACCTGTAGTTCCACTTGAACTAGAACTTGTTTTTGATGATTTTAATTTCCAATAAGTTGTAGTTGTATCTGGCAATTTTTCTATTGTATATGAACCATCATCATATAAATCTGTACCTGAATCGCTTAAATTATATCCAGCAATTTTAGCCGGTTTATTATAATCTTCAGTTGAAATATCATCAGCTAAAACAAATGTTATATCCTTAAATGTAGCGATAAGGTCTGAAACTGTTGCAGCTTCTTTTATATTACTTGTTTCTTCAAACATATTCTTTAGATTGTAGAACTTGCCTTTAGATACGACAACACTAAATCTTACATCCAACGGTAAACGATCATTGATGTCATACTTACCACCATTTGAATAAGAAGAAATCTCATAAGATACGATTTGACCCTTTTCATAAGTTTCTGAATAAACTGATGAAGAATCAGACCAGTTACCAGCATAGGCATCAATACCTTTTGAACGTTTTTCGTTACACCAATCTTCTAATCTATTAAGTGGCAATCCAACACCTAGCTTTTCCTTTAAGCCTTCATCAGCCGCATAGAAGTATTTGCCTTTGTTTATTGTAATTTGCACATCATCTGTTTCTGAAATCATTTGACCTGGTTTTATGTTTGCTGATAAAACTTTTCCATCACTATTTGAATACTTTTCATTAGGTACACAATTAACATTATTTTTCTTAATCCAAGATTCTATTTCCTCTTTGTTCATAGATAAGATATCAGGAACCTTAATACCCTTACCCTTAGAAACAGTAATTGTTAAAGTCTCATTTTGTTTCATAGTCTTATTAGCTGCTACAGATTGAGAGACAACTTTACTAGATTCAACCTTATCGTTATATACTTCAACCTTCTCTAAGTTAATCTTATTAGTCTTAGCCCAAGATTCCACTTCTGCATAATGCTTATCCTTAAAATCAGTAACTGTAACAGTACCTGCAGGTTGAGGCCCCTTAGATACTGAAATGTTCATAGTTGATGATCTTGTAAAGTCAGCCTCATCAACACCCTTAACTTCATAACTGATTACCTTATCTTTTTCTACTGTTTCATTATAAGTAGTAGTAATCTTAGCCTTAGTTAATTTATTTTCTTTAATCCAAGATTCAATCTCTGACTTTGTCATATTCTTAATATCAGGAACACTTACCTTTTCATCAGGATCAGCGCCCTTAGAAATAGTAAATGTAATCTTGACATCATTTTTTACCTTCTTACCAGCTTCAATAGATTGATCAAGGATTACATCCTCATCGTTATCAAAGTTGTATTCGTCCTTAAAGACAATACCACTTGTTGTAATACCTTGTTGTTTTACCCAAGCTGCCACATCATTTTTGGTTTGACCAACAAAGTTTGGCATTTCAATCTTTGGCGCAAAAAACAAGAAATAAGATAGAACACCCAATACTACAACAACCACTCCAGTGATAATAAATACCTTTGGATCAATTTGTTTCTTAGGCTTTTCAACCTTAACTCTAACTTCTTCCTTATAGCTATCAGGCTTTTTGCCATCGGAAGAAAATTGACTTAGAAAATCTTTTTCAGACATTTATATAATCCTCATCTTTCCTTAACCTTAATAAGACATTAAAAAATACAGACTGTCTTATCTGTATTAATTGTACTACACATCTGTATTATTTGTACTAGCAATTTAAATCTTTTTGAAAAATTACTTTAACAAATTCTTCAACAGCCGCAACCATCGAAACACCTAACAAAATCCAGGCATAAGGTTCTAAGCAATTAAAACTTATAACCAAAGGTAAAAAGTAAATCAAGACATTAGTAGTCTTATTTAGATAAGTATGATTAGAAACTAACTGTTTATGCTTAAAAGCGCCAAAAGAATAGATGATTATTCTAATTATTACAACCACCAACACAAAGTACCAAATATAGTTTGGTAAAAGTTCTAGAAGCCTTGGCATAATTTTAATAGCTAGGGCTGAGTAAAAGGTTAAATCACAAACACTATCTAATTTAGAACCAAATTCGCTAATCGAATTTAACTTACGAGCTAAGAAGCCATCGATACAGTCAGTAAAACCAGCGATGAAGTAAATTATAAAGAATGATAAAGAAAAAGGCTTTAGAAACAAAATGATTAATGCTCCTAAAAGCCTTAATGATGTCACAATATTGGGAATAGTAATATATTCTTTCTTCATGACTTGATTATACACTTTTATCAGACACAATTTGACAAACACAAGCTGAACCAATAATTAAGATTGCCCCAATTACACTATAGATATTCATAGGCTCACTAAGTAGCAACGCACCAGTCAACACTGACATAACTGGCTCTACATAACCAATAGTGGCAATATAGACAGGAGATAGGGTCTTAATCGCATCAAAATAAAGAATATAGGCAAAACCTGTATGCAAAGTACCAAGCATACCTAAGACTAAAATAGTCTTTAAATCAAATGATGTAGGAATTGACTTATTAATTAACGCAAAAGGCAATACTGTTAAAAAGCTAAATGCCAACTGCATAAAAGTCTTATCATAAGGATCAATATCCTCTAGTTTCTTATTAAAAAACACTAAAGCCACAAAACCAATTGAAGCTAATAAACCATAGATTAATCCTGTAATATCAACATTACTCTCAGTAAAAATACCCGATAAACATAAGACACCAACAAAGGAACATACAATACATAGGGATTGTTTAAAACTTATCTTTTCTTTTAAGAATAAAGCTGAAATCACAATTACACTAATCGGTGCTGTATAGTTACCAAGAGATGTAAGTGATACGGCGTACTTATAGCCCATAAAAAGAAACATTTCGTTTAATCCCAAACTGATACCAGAAAGAATTAAAAATAAAATATTCTTTTTTATTCCTTCTAAATCAATCTTTTGTTTCCTAAAAAACATTATAAGTAACACAAATAAAGAACCAAGGCCACCTCTTACAAGAACTGTAAATTCACCACTTACATCTATCAAAGATAGAAAGTAGCCCATGGTTCCATATAAAAATACTGAAATAAAATACTTAAAAGAATCACTCATCTAACAAACTAAAACCACATAGATCATCTACTGGTAATGAGAAACAAACAGCACCAGCCTTAGTCTCAATACCACATTCTTCGATAATTGAAGAC
>CAKUQM010000018.1 GCA_934675465.1 uncultured Erysipelotrichaceae bacterium
GGTAATTCATTGTCTCAATTGGGTGAAGAAAAAATGTATGTATTGACTAATACAGTTGCTGAATTTTTGAATACATTTCAAAAGTTAAAGAACGTAAACTTCAAAGATACTGAAGGTCTAGAAGAACTAAATAAGATGCATATAGATGAACATACTTTTGTTGAAATGAGAAGTATGGTTAATTTTGCGGGTTCTATAGCTGGTGGCACTGTAGCAGGAACAGCGGGTGGTGCGTTTGTTGCACTTGGTGCCTATGGTGCGGCTCAAGCATTAGCTGCTGCATCAACAGGAACAGCAATAGCAAGTTTAAGCGGAGCTGCTGCAACAAATGCAACTTTAGCTTTCTTTGGCGGAGGTTCGCTTGCGGCTGGAGGTTTAGGAATGGCAGGCGGCGCTGTTGTATTAGGTGGCTTAGTTGTTGGACCTGCATTAGCTGTCGTTGGTTTGTTTGCAGGCAATGCTGCGAAAAAAGATCTAGAAAAGGCTTATACCAATAAATCTGAAGCAATTCAAATTGCTACCCAATTAAATACTGCTGGTTTACAATGCGAGACGATTAGAAGAAGAACCTACATGTTCTATAATTTATTAGCAAGATTAGATACTTATTTCTTACCACTAATATATAAGATGGAAGACATTTTTGAAAATGAGGGTGATGATTATAGCAAGTATTCAAAAGAATCAAAAGCTATTGTGGCTTCTTGTGCAAGTATTGCTGTTTCAATCAAATCAGTACTAGACACTCCGATATTATCTGATGATGGTTTATTGACAAATGAATCAGAAGAAAAAGCAACAAGCATAGAGAAATTCCTTGATAATTTAAGAATCTCTTATTAATACAAAATGATTAAAAGTGGAAAAAATTAAGATGCTATTGCATATTCCAAAGTTTTGTGGTATTTTTATTAAGCATCAATATACCATAGACAGTAACGGCGAATTGAGCTTAAAAATGTTACCGAGGTAAAAGTTGTGAATATGAACTTTTTAACCTGTGTCTTATGGATACGGGTTTTATTTGTATGAGTATATTGGGTTAGAAAGAGGGAATATGAATCAAGCAGTATTGAATGCGAAACAGGAAATGGTAAGTGAGATTTCTTCTAAGATTAAGGAATCACAATCTACTGTTGTCGTAGAGTACCGTGGTCTAAGCGTAGCTGAAGTTACAGAATTAAGAAGAGCTTTAAGAGCTGAAGATGTTGACTTCAAAGTTTACAAGAACACAATGGCACAAAGAGCTGTAGATGAATTAGGTTTCGCTGAATTAAAGGAATCTTTAAAGGGACCTAACGCAATGGCTTTCTCAAAGGATGCAACTGCACCTGCAAGAATTTTGTCAAAGTTCGCTAAGAACCACAAGGCATTAGTACTTAAGAGCGGTATCGTTGAAGGTAAAGAAGTTGATCTTGATACATTAAAAGAATTAGCTAACCTTCCAAATAGAGACGGTATGTTATCTATGCTATTAAGTTGTTTACAATCTCCAGTTAGATCATTTGCATGTGTTGTTAAGGCAGTTGCAGATGCTAAGGAAGCAAATGGAGGCGAGGTTGCGGTAGCACCTGAAGCTACTGAGGAAGCAGCACCTGAAGCAGCTGCAACAGAATAAGGAGAAATATTAAAATGGCAAAAATCAATCATGAAGATATCTTAGCTTATCTAGAAGAAGCTAGCATTCTTGAATTAAACGATCTTGTAAAGGCAATCGAAGAAAAGTTCGGTGTTACAGCAGCAGCACCAGTTGCAGTAGCAGCAGCACCTGCTGAAGCAGCTGATCAAGGTCCTACTTCTGTATCAGTTATCTTAAGCTCATTTGGTGAAGCTAAGACTGCTGTTATCAAGGTAGTTAAGGAAATCACTGGTCTAGGCTTAGTTGAAGCTAAGGGTCTAGTTGACAAGTGTCCAAGTCCTATCAAGGAAAACATTAGTGTAGAAGAAGCTGAAGAAATCAAGAAGAAGTTAGTTGACGCTGGCGCTTCTGTTGAAGTTAAGTAATTAAATGTCTCATTATTATACGGATAATAGTCAATTGGCTAGTAATCCTAGATCATTTGACTATTATTTCGATAATGAGAAGTTCATATTTACTACTGATAATGGCGTTTTCTGCAAAGAAAACGTCGATTACGGTAGTTATTTATTAATTAAAAACACATTCAGACAAGCATTAGGTAATAGGCTGCTAGATCTTGGCTGCGGTTGGGGACCTGTTGGGATTATCATTAAAAGATTTAATCCTGATATTGAGGTAACTGCTGTAGATGTTAACTTAAGAGCTGTACAGCTTACTAATCTAAATGCTGTTCAAAACAAAACACTGATTAAAGCTTGTTTATGTACAGACATATTAACTTTGAACTTATTGTTTGATTCTATAATTTTAAACCCGCCCATACGAGCGGGTAAAGTTGTCATATATGATCTCTATGATAAAGCATATCATACTTTAAGAGAAAATGGGTCTTTATATATTGTCATTCAGAAGAAACAGGGCGCCAGCTCTAGTGTGAACAAGCTTAGTGAGTTATTTAAAACTGTCACTGTCTTGGATCGCGAAGGTGGATACTGGGTGATTCAAGCGATTAAATAATTCTACACTGTTTAATAGGAAAGGACGGCGTATTAATGAAGCAATCTTATCATGTTGTTGAATCGGGTAGACATTCCTCTCGCCGTGATTATTCAAAAGTAAGTGGTCAACTTGAACTTCCTTACTTAGTTGAAATTCAAACAGATTCTTTTAAGTGGTTCACTGAAAAAGGAATCAAAGAAGTGTTTGATGAGATTTACCCAATTCAAAACTATAGCGGCAACATTCGTTTGAAGTTGGTTAGCTATGAATTCCGTAAGCCAAAGTATACTGTAGCCGAATGTAAATATCGTGAGACAAATTACTGTGCTCCACTTTGGGCTAATATGGAACTAGAAATCTATAATGAGGAGACTGGTGAAATCATCAATAGGCCAGAAGAAGTTTTCTTAGGAGACTTCCCAATGATGACTGCAACCGGTACTTTTATCATTAACGGTGCTGAGAGAGTTATAGTTTCTCAGATTGTTAGATCTCCGGGTGCTTATTTTGACATCCAATCTGATGATAAGACTGGTAAAGAAACTATTGATGGCGAATTAATCCCATCAAGAGGAACTTGGTTAGAATTTCTAACTGATGAGAAGAAAACTGCGCTTGGTAAGGTCATGAATATGAGTGTTGACCGTAAGCGTAAGATCTTATCTACTATATTATTGAAAACAATTGGCTTCTCTTTGAACCTTGAAAAGGGAGAAGACGCTTTTGACGTTAATAAGGTTAAGACTTTTATTAAGTCAATGGGCTTAGAGGTTTATGATGATCTAATTAATCAAAATGATGATCGTGAATTCTTGAACATCTATGAAGCTATTTATACATCTTTCCTTGGTGCTTACGAGGAGATTACAAATACTCTTTATGCAGATAAGACAAATACAACTGATGCAGCTCTAATCGAAATGCATCGCAACCAAAAACAAGATGAAGTACCTACAATCGAAGGTGCTGGTTCTTTGATGAATGCTAAGTTCTTTGATGCGAAGAAGTATGATTTAACTCCTGCTGGAAGATACAAGTTAGGAAGAAAATTAAATGTCATCGACAGAATTGAGAATCATGTATTAGCTCAAGATTTATATAAGGCTGATGGTTCATTGTTGATGAAAAAGGGTACTTTAGTACACAAAGAAGAAAGAAACTTATTAAGAGAAGAATTAACTAAGGGTAGCCATGTTGAGGCATTCCCATTCAGACATAGTTTCTCTCATCCAACTGTTGTTGAAGTTGAGACTAAAAATAAGTTGGCTCTTGTTGGCAGAATTTTAGCAAATGATCTTGAACTTAAGGATGAAGTAATTTATCAAGGTACTGCATTAAGTGAAGAAGATGTTAAGAAGATTGCCAAGGAGTTTAAGGTAATCAGTGTATATTCAGGCATTATTTCTAAGCCAGTTGAGCTTACAAGAGACAATATCGATGCTGTATTAGACTATGGTCAAAGATTCTTTATCTTAGCAAGAATTACTGATAAGGCAGGAGATGTTATGATTGACGACGAACCTGCTATGCCTTTATATATTCCAGATCATGACTCATATATTTTGATGTCTGATAAGGAAGCTATTATTAGAGAAAGAATTTCTAAGGGCGAAAAGATGACTGCATGGCTTGTTGGTAGTGCATGTCAAGTTGTTTATATCGAAAATCCAAATGATGCAAATTCTAAGATTAAGTTAATTGGTGTTGATCCACTTAATGATAAGAAGTGCATTACTATTTCTGATATGATTGCTCTATATTCTTATATGTTATCAATGCTAGATGGAGTTGGTTCTACTGATGAAATCGATATGCTTGGTAATAGACGTATTAGAACTGTTGGTGAATTAATCCAAAACCAATTCAGAATTGGTTTGAGTAGAATGGAAAAGGCTGTTAAGGAAAAGATGTCTATCGCTGATGTTGAAACATCTACACCTAAGAGCTTAACAAACAATCGTCCATTATCTGGTGCGATTAAGGAATTCTTCTCAAGTTCTCAATTGTCACAATTTATGGACCAACAAAATCCACTTGCTGAATTAACAAATAAGCGTCGTATTTCAGCATTAGGTCCAGGTGGCCTAACAAGAGAAAGAGCAGGTTTTGAAGTACGTGACGTTCATAACTCTCACTACGGTAGAATCTGTCCTATCGAGACTCCAGAAGGTCAAAACATCGGTTTGATTTCTTATTTAACTTCTTATGCGAAGGTTAATGAATATGGTTTCATTCAAACTCCTTATCGTAAGGTTGATAAGAACGGACATGTTTCTGAAGATTATATCTATTTGTCTGCAGATGATGAAAATGACTACATCATTGCACAGGCAAACGAGGTTGAAGATGGCAAGCTAAAGAATGAAATGGTTGTTGCTAGAAAAGCTGGTGAAACTATCATGGCTAAGGCTGAAGAAGTTGAGCTATGTGACGTATCTCCTAAGCAAATCGTTTCTATCGCTGCTGCTTGTATTCCATTCCTTGAAAACGATGACTGTACTCGTGCCCTAATGGGTGCTAACATGCAACGTCAGGCTGTTCCTTTGTTGAATCCTCATTCACCATATGTTGGTACAGGTATTGAGGCTAAGATTGCAAGAGACTCTGGTACTGGTGTTGTTACAAATGATACAGGTGTCGTAACTTATGCTGACTCTAGAACTGTTGTTATTGCGGATAGTGATGGCAAGGAACATGAGTATCCTCTTGAGAAGTTTGCTAGATCAAATGCAGGTACATGTATCAACCAAAAGCCAATTGTTGCCAAGGGTGACATGGTTAAGGCTGGTGAACTAATTGCAGATGGTCCAAGTATGCAAGATGGTGAATTGGCTCTAGGTCAAAACGTAACTATCGCATTCATGACATGGCATGGTTATAACTATGAAGATGCCATCATTATGTCTGAACGTATGGTTAAGGATGATGTTTATACTTCAATTCATATTGAGGAATATACAATCGAAAGAAGAAAGACTAAATTAGGTGAAGAAGAAATCACAAGAGATATTCCAAATGTTCAAGAAGGTGCATGCCGTAATCTTGATAGCCGCGGTATCGTAATGGTTGGCGCTGAGGTTAAGGAAGGCGATATCCTTGTTGGTAAGGTTACTCCTAAGGGTCAATCTGATGCTTCTCCAGAAGAAAAGCTATTGTTAGCGATCTTCGGTGAAAAGTCTCATGAAGTTCGTGATAACTCATTAAGAGTTCCTCATGGTGGTGCTGGTATTGTTCAATCAATCAGAGTATTCAACCGTAAGGATGGTCATGATGAATTAAATCCAGGTGTTATCGAAGAAATTAGAGTTTATGTTGTTCAAAAACGTAAGATTTCTGAAGGTGATAAGATGGCTGGTAGACACGGTAACAAGGGTGTTATTTCTAAGATCCTTCCAATCGAAGATATGCCAATTATGCCAGATGGTACTCCTGTTGATATTATGTTAAATCCATTCGGTGTTCCTTCTCGTATGAACATCGGTCAGGTATTGGAAGTTCACTTGGGTATGGCTGCTAAGAAACTTGGTGTCAAGTTCGCTACTCCGGTATTCGATGGTATTTCTAATGATGATTTAATGGATATTATGAAAGAAGCTGAGGTTAATCCAGATGGTAAGTTAGTATTACGTGATGGTAAGACTGGTGAACCATATGATGAGAGAATTTCAGTTGGTGTCATGTATATGATTAAGTTGGCACACATGGTTGACGATAAGTTGCATGCTCGTGCTACAGGTCCTTATTCAATGGTTACACAACAACCATTAGGTGGTAAGGCTCAAAATGGTGGTCAAAGATTCGGTGAAATGGAAGTTTGGGCACTAGAGGCATATGGTGCTGCTCATACACTTGAAGAAATCTTGACAATTAAGTCAGATGATATCAATGGTAGAACAAGAGCACTTAACGCTATTAAGAAGAGTCAAACTATTCCAGAACCTGGATTACCTGAATCATTCAACGTATTACGTAATGAACTTAAGGCATTGGCTGTCGATGTTAAGTTACTAGATGGTGAAGGCAATGAAGTTAATGTTTCAAGCTTTGCGGATGACGATGATGCACAAGACAAGAATAATCAAGTAGCAGAAGCTTCTGATTTAACAATTAAGACTGAAGCAGAACTAGAAGAAGAAGCCCCTGAAGCTGTTATGGGCTTGGATGAAGAATAGGAGGATCTATGGCAAATAATAAATTTGAAGCAATTAAAGTTGGATTAGCTTCTCCTGAAAGAATTCGTGAGTGGTCATATGGTGAGGTAACAAAGCCTGAGACTATTAACTATCGTTCTCAAAAACCTGAGAAAGATGGTTTATTCTGCGAAAGAATTTTCGGTCCAACAAAGGACTGGGAATGTGCTTGTGGTAAGTACAAGAAAGTAAGATACAAGGGTATCACTTGTGATAGATGTGGTGTTGAAATTACTAAGTCTTCTGTTAGAAGAGAAAGATTTGGTCATATTTCTTTAGCTGCTCCAGTTGTTCATATTTGGTACCTTAAGGGTATCCCATCTAGAATGGGTCTTGTACTAAATGTATCTCCTAAGATTCTTGAAGAGATCGTATATTTCGTAACTTGGATTGTTACAGATCCAGGTAGTACCGATCTTCAATATAAGCAGCCATTAAGTGAAATGGAAGTTAGAAACTACCAAGCACTATATGGTGAGAAAGCTTTCAAGGCAGCTACTGGTGCAGAAGCTATTAAGACACTTCTTGAACAAGTAGATGTTGTTAAGGAACAAAAGGAGATTAAGAAAGAGCTAGAAAAGGCTCAAGGTGATAAGCGTAAGAAGCTTATTAAGAGACTTGAAACTGTTAACGCATTTGTTAATAGTGATAATAAGCCTGAGTGGATGGTACTTACAGAACTTCCTGTAATACCACCAGATTTAAGACCGATGTTACAACTTGATGGTGGTCGTTTTGCGACAAGTGATTTGAATGACTTGTATCGTAGAGTTATCACTCGTAATAATCGTTTAAGAAAGTTACTAGAAATTGGTACACCTTCAATTATCGTTCAAAACGAAAAGCGTATGTTACAGGAAGCTGTCGATGCGCTAATCGATAACGGTAGAAGAGGTAATCCAGTTAAGGGTAGTGCTAATCGTCCTCTTAAGTCATTGTCACATAGCTTAAAGGGTAAGCAAGGTCGTTTCAGACAGAACTTATTAGGTAAGCGTGTTGACTTCTCTGGTAGATCAGTTATTGCGGTTGGTCCAAATCTAAAGATGTACCAATGTGGTATTCCTCGTGAGATGGCAATCAACTTGTATAGACCGTTTGTAGAGAGCGAACTTGTTTTACAAAAGATTGCACAATCTTTAAAGCAAGCTGAAAAGATGGTTGATAAGCAAGATCCTCAAATTTGGGATGTTGTTGAAGAAATCATGGATAATCATCCAGTATTCTTAAACAGAGCTCCTACACTTCATAGACTTGGTATCCAAGCTTTCAAACCTAAATTAGTAGAAGGCCGTGCAATTAGACTTCACCCATTAGTATGTACTGCGTTCAACGCTGACTTCGATGGTGACCAGATGGCTGTGCACTTGCCTTTAAGTGAGAAGGCTAGAGCTGAGGCTGAGATTTTGATGCTAGCAAGCAACAATATCTTGGGCCCTAAGGATGGTAAACCTATCGTTACTCCATCTCAGGATATGGTTCTTGGTAACTTCTATCTAAATATGGAAGAAACTAAGGAAGAGTTCTATCACAAGGCTGAAGTATTAAAGACTTTAGGTGATGAAGAGGCTGCAGAAATGTGGACTCGCTTCGGTGATAATGAAGGTCACGTTTATAAGGACTTTAATGAAGCATTGATGGCTTATCAAAATAAGCAAGTTCATCTTCATACAAGAGTTGCGATTGCAGCTGGTTCTTTAAAGAAGACTTGTTTCACTGAAGAAGAAAACAATATGTATCTAATTACTACTATTGGTAAGTTGATTTTCAACAATGCCTTCCCTAGTGATTTCCCATATATTAATATGGTTACTACAGATACATTAAAGAGAACTCCTCATGATCAATTTGTTCCTTATGGTACTGATATTTGTGCTCATATTGCTGGATTAAAGGTTAGCCCTGAATTCACTAAGAAGGCACTTGGTAATGTAATTGCCGAAGTATTCGCTAAGTATCGTACAAATGGTTCAAGTACAATTCTTGATAATATCAAGGACTTAGGTTTTGAGTACTCAACTGTTGCAGGTATGACAGTATCTCTAGCAGATATTAACGTTGCGCCTAATAAGCAAATGTATGTTGATGAAGCTAAGAAGAAGGCTGATGTCCTACAAAACTTGTTGGACAGAGGTCAATTAACTCCACCAGAATGGGAAAAGCATTTCTCTCAATTGTGGTCTGATACAAAGGACAAGATTGGTGATGAAGTTATGAATAGCTTAGAGAGAAAATCTCCAATTAACATGATGGCTGTATCTGGTGCCAGAGGTAATAAGTCACACTTTACACAGTTAGCAGGTATGAGAGGTCTTATGGGTAGACCTACCCAATCCAAATCTAAGAAGGAATATCAACCTTCAATCATTGAGGTTCCTATTTATTCTTGTTTCCGTGAGGGTATGAGTGTATCGGAATTCTTTATTTCAACACACGGTGTTCGTAAGGGTTTAACAGATACAGCCTTAAAGACTGCTGAATCTGGTTATTTGACAAGACGTCTTGTTGATGTTTCTCAAGATGTTATTATCATGGAAGATGATTGTCATACTGATATGGGTTACTATGTTGAGGCAATCATTGATAGAAAAGACAATAGTATCATCGAATCATTCGCTGATCGTATTATTGGTCGTTTCTCTAAGGAAGTAGTTACTCATCCAGAAACTGGTGAAGTTATCATTGGTGAAGATGAATTCATTGATGAAGATAAGGCTAGAGAAATTGTTGCGGCCGGTATTAAGGGAATGTATATTAGAAATACATTTACTTGTAGATCTAAAGATGGTATTTGTCGTAAATGTTATGGACGTAACATGGCTACTGGTAAGCTAGTTGAAAACGGTGAGGCTGTAGGTATTATGGCTGCTCAATCAATCGGTGAACCTGGTACTCAGCTAACAATGCGTACTTTCCATACAGGTGGTGTTGCCGCTGCTGGTGATAGTGATATCACTCAAGGTCTTCCACGTGTTGAAGAACTATTTGAAGCTAGATGTCCTAAGCGTCCTGCTACTTTAGCTAAGATTAACGGTGAAATCACTGCAATTAATGAAAATGATGATCATAGTATCGTTGTTGATGTAACTGGTGAAAATGAAACTATTTCACATCGTTTAATTCTTGGTCAAACTGTAAGATCTTGGATGGGCGTTGGTACTAAGGTTAAGGCTGGTGATAAGCTAACTGAAGGTAACGTTGATCCTAAGGAATTATTAAGTATTGCCGGTGTTCAAGCTGTTCAAAACTATATCCTTAAGGAAGTTAAGAAGGTTTATGCTTTGGCTGGTATCGATACTTCAGATAAGCACATTGAGATGATTATTCATCAAATGTTAAAGCGTGTAATCATCATCGAACCAGGTGATTCAGATTACTGTACAGGTCAAACTGTTTCAATGAGAAAGATTAATGAAATCAATACAAACTTATTAATGGAAGGTAAGACTCCTGCTAAGTTTGGTCCTATGTTGTTAGGTATTTCTAAGTCTTCAGTTGAAACTGACTCATTCTTATCTGCTGCTTCATTCCAAGAAACTACTAAGGTATTAACTGATGCAGCTATTAATGCTAAGGTTGATGACCTATTCGGTATCAAGGAAAACGTTATTATCGGTAAGTTAATTCCTGCTGGTACAGGTTCTAAGTTTGAACGTGAAACTACTCATTTAGTAGAAGAACGTGCAGCTGAACTTGTTAAGGAAAGAGAAGAGAGAGTGCTATTGTTCGAAGAAGAGACTAAGGCAGCTCAACTTCCAAGTGATGTAACTACTCTTAGAGATAGCGAAGAAAAAGAAGCTGAATAAACTAAAATTTTAAGCTCGGGGCAACTCGAGCTTTTATTATGCTAATATATGGGTATAGAAAAGGAATTGATAATATGAAATTAACAAGAACTGATAAAGAAGCAATCAAGATGGGTAATGCTGGTTATATCCTAAATAAGGGTGCTGAACTTTATAGAAATGAAAACTTTAAAGAAGCGATTGAATATTATCACTTAGCAAGTACGATGGGTAGTGATATTGCTGCTAGTAATTTGGGTTATTGTTACTTATACGGAAGAAGCGTTGAGGCTAATGTTGATTTAGCCATTAGTTATTTTGAGTTAGCAGCTAACAGAGGAAATGTGGATGCACTATATAAACTTGGCGATATTTATTCTAGTGATAAGTGGAAGCTTAAGGATAATGAATTATCTTTATATTATTATCAATTGGCGGCTAATATCTTGATTGGTTGTGATTGGTCAAAAGAAGATGCGATTGCCTTTACTGAAGAATTAGAAGAATATCCAAGTTTATGCTATGCCTTAGCTAGGGAATTGATGCCTGGAGGTAATTTGAAAACATCATTAGATCAGGCTTATCAATTTTTGTTGCATGCAGAACAAGGCTTTGTTCATGAGATTTTAAACGGTGCAACTTATTATAAGAAGAATCTAAATAAAGTAACTGTCTTATTACAAGATGATATCTTCGATGAAATAAGAGATGATTATGATTACTTATTTGATGAAGATGATGATGACTTGTTGTATGATGCCTTTGAGGGTGATGATCCAGTATTCTTTTAATACTAAAAGGGTGTCATTATAACGACACCCTTTTAGTATTATTTTTCAATTAAGTTTTGACCGTTTGAACTAATAACTTCTTTATACCAATTAAATGATTTCTTTTTATAACGTTTCAAAGTTCCACTTCCATCATTATTTCTATCAACATAAATAAAGCCATATCTTTTCTTCATTTCTGCAGTAGAGGCACTGACTAAGTCAATACAACCCCAAGAAGTATAGCCCACAACATCAACACCATCTAAGGTAATAGCCTTAGCAACTTCAATTAGATGATCATTCATATAATCGATACGATATTGATCATCGACTGTTCCATCTTCATTTAATATATCCATCGCACCTAAACCATTTTCAACAATAAATAGCGGTTTTTGGTAGCGATTATAGAACTGATTAAGAAGAATTCTAAGACCTACAGGATCGATTTGCCAACCCCAATCGCTTTCTTTTAGATAAGGATTTTTAACACCAGTTGTAAGGTTTCCTTTAGTAACATCATAGCTTTCAGGATCATGAGCATAACATTTACTCATATAATATGAGAATGATAAGAAATCACAAGTGTTCTTTAAGATTTCTGTATCACCATCCTGAATGTCAATGTGGATATTATTTCTTTCCATATCTTTTAAAGCATATGTTGGATAATAACCACGCATATGAATATCAGTGAAGAAATCACCATTTCTATCGTTTTCCATCTTATATAAAGCATCAAGTGGGTTACAAGTTCTAGGATAACTAACAAGGCCTAGTACCATACAACCAATCTTATTATTAGGATCGATTTCATGACCGATTTTAACAGCAAAAGCACTAGCGACTAGTTCATGATGAGCTGCTTGGTATAAATCTTGTTTAGTTAACTTGTCTTTTGGAGTTAAGATACCAGCTCCCATAAGAGGAAAGTGCCAAATACTATTGATTTCATTGAATGTTAACCAATATTTAACCTTTCCTTTATAACGATTAAATACTGTAGTGACATATTTTGTGTAGAAATCGATTAATTTTCTATTTCTCCAACCATCATATTCTTTAGCAAGGTGATATGGTGTTTCATAATGACTTAGTGTAACAAGTGGTTCTATATGATACTTTAAGCACTCGTCGATGACATTCTCATAAAATTTTAAACCTAATTCATTTGGCGTTTCATCATCACCATTTGGAAAGATTCTAGACCAAGCTATAGAGAAACGATATACTTTGAAGCCCATTTCAGCAAATAAAGCAATATCTTCTTTATAATGATGATACATATCGATTCCTTTTAACTTAAGGTTTCTTTCTAATACAGTATCACTTGGACCTTTCATGATGCCATCTGGCATAAAGTCTTGAATATCTAAGCCTTTACCATCTTCTTTATAAGCGCCTTCACATTGGTTAGCAGCAGTTGCACCGCCCCAAAGGAACTTATCTGGGAAACTATAGTTCATAATTCTCCTATCTAAATACTTTTAATAAACAGTCTAATTTATTAACTTCTTTATTTTCAGTTTCAATTACATCGACAAAATTGTTTGTATTAGTAATGATTACAGGTGTAATGACATCGTAGCCTTCTTTAATAATGGCATCGATATCAAATTCCACTAATAAATCACCTTTTTTAACTTGATCACCATTTTTAACATGACCAGTATAGTGTTTGCCATTTAGTTCAACTGTATCAAGCCCAATATGAACTAATACTTCAACTCCTTCAGCGTTTGTTAAACCAACTGCATGATTGGTAGGGAAGATAGCTGATACAACACCATCAAATGGAGCAACAACTTTTCCTTCATTTGGTCTAATAGCAACACCCTTTCCCATGATTTCTTTTGAAAATACTTCATCTTTTACTTCACTTAAAGCAACAACTTCACCACTTACTGGAGCATCAATTTCAACGTAGTTATTTAATTGCTTAGTTTCCTTCTTAGCATTTGGATCTTCGATTGCTTCTGGCTTTTCAGTGTTAGCACCAACACCACCGAAGAAGTATGTAAGAACAAATGAAAGTACAATTGAAGCAACCATAGCGATAGCAGCATTTCTTACGTTACTTAAATCATCGCAGATATATACAGGAAGAGCAGTTAAACCAGCTGTAGCACTTGCATATGTTCTCATGTTAGTTAAACCAGCGAATAAGCCTACGATAGCACCACTTGCCATAACACAGAATAATGGTTTCTTTAAAGGCATAGTAACACCATATAGGGCTGGTTCAGTGATTCCGAATAGTGCAGTTGTACCTGAACTTACAGCAGTAGACTTCATTTCTTTATCCTTGCTTCTTAAAGCAACAGCGAAACAAGCACCGGCTTGAGATAAGTTAGATACAAGCATACCAGGGCCTAACAAAGTTCCATAACCTAATGTTGCATATTGTGCAAGTTGTACTGGTAAGAAACTATAGTGCATACCTGTCATAACAAATAGAGGACATAGACCACCCATTAATACTGGAATTACCCATCTTGCTTGATTGTTTAAGAAATCAAATACAACATATAAGATATCACCAACAAAGCTTCCTAAAGGACCGATTAGTGAGAATGCAAATGGAGCAGTGATTAGCATAGTTAGTAAAGGTACTAAGAATACTTTAACGCTCTTAGGAGAAATCTTGTTTGCTAGTTTTTCAACATAGCTTGCTAACCAAACAATTAAGATTGCTGGTACAACAGAACTACCATAAGATACTAGTTTTACAGGAAGTCCGAAGAAGTGTACTGCTTCGCCAGCTGCAACTAATCCAGAATATGTAGGGTGGATTAACATCGCACCTAATACAGCAGCAACAAATTGATTGCACTTAAAACGACGTGCACTACTTAATGCTAAGAAGATTGGCAAGAAGTAGAAGGCGCTATCAGCAATCATAGCAAGAAGTACATATGTTTGATCAGCTGTGTTTAATAGTTTAAATGTAGTAGCTAAAGCTAGAACTGCCTTGATCATACCAGCACCACAAATTGCTGGAACGATTGGTTGGAAGATTGCAGTAATAGCGCCTAAGACAGCGTTAATAATTCCTGTTTTTTCTTCACTAGCTTTTACGTCTTCGCTAAAGTTACCTAATTTTTTAATTTCATCACATACATCAGATACATTTGTTCCAATTACAATTTGGAATTGACCGTTCTTATTAACTAGTCCTTGAACGCCTTTAATGTTCTTTAATGTATTTTCATCAGCTTTTTTCACATCTTTTAATGTGAATCTTAAACGTGTCATGCAATTAGTTACTGCTTCGATGTTAGAAACACCGCCAACAGCAGCAACAATTTCATTTGCCATTGTTTCAAATTTACTCATAATTATTCCTTTCAATTTTGATGGCTGGCACTTGAATTAATTTTGTCTTGTACAAACGCGATTTATGTGTAACATGAAGTAGACCATCTCATCGCTTCCTAAGTCAATGTTATAGTTTAATAAGATATATTTCTTAACCTTTAAACTACATTGATAACTTGTAGGATATTTGTTTCTGATTTGTTCGAATAAATCATCTTGGTCATCATTATAAATCTCGTTAGAAAATAGACGTCTTGCAAAGAAACGAATATGAGAAACAAAGCGAATATAGTTAATGCTATTTACATCTAAGGCTAAATGGTAATGATATTCTACAATTTGTAGGATATCTTCTACCATTTTAGTAACGGCAATTGTTTGACTCATTGCCTCGCCTGATTGACTAGCATTGACAAAGTGCATGGCAATAAAGCCGGCTTCATCCTCGCTCATTTTAATGTCTGTTTCATATGCAATCATATCAAGTGCTTTTAAAGCCACTTTAAACTCATTGGGATAGAATTTTTTGATGTCAAATAGAAGTGCATTTTTTAAAACTTCACCGTTTTGATATCTTTCTATTGCGTAACTGATGTGATCACTTAATGCTAAATAGATACTGTTATCGAAAATTATATTTAATGCCTTTGTAGCGTAGTCGATGATATTAGATGATAGTTCAATATATTTAACCGGTACCTGATCAAATAAAGCGTTGAACTTATCATTTAGTTCTTTTGTATCAAAGACAAACTTTTTATCGATTTTGTTAGGATCAACTTCATCATCTTTTTTAAGACCAAAAGCAATGCCTTTCCCCATAAGAATCATTTCTTGGTGTTTGGCATCTTCAACTAAGCAAATATTGTTGTTGAATGTTTTGATAATTTTCATTTGTATCCTCTCTAGTCACTATTGTAAACAAAAAACACCTAAAGATAGCAAAAAGACGATTTTTGTCTTATATATACTATCCTCAGGTGTTGCCTTTATCAGTTACAATCCTAATGACAAAAATAATGTACCACTTGGTGAAAGCGCTGTCAATGATTTTTTGATAAAAATTGATATATTTTGGTGGCTCTTCCTTATTATATATAAGGGTATATTTTTGGTGAAAAATAAGGGAATATTGATAACCCGGGCAATATATTTTGGAAAACTTGATTGGAAATTGATGTTTTTGGTGTGAAAAGGGCTTAAATAGGGTGTGTAATAAGGCACGCCTGTAACCGTGATATCGATGGTGTTCAAAAAAGTGCGAAAATATGCGGATTTTTTAAAAATTTATATTGAAAAACAGATACAAAAACTGTAGAATAATTGAGCGCTTGCAGTGATATGGGAGATTGCTGGCACACTGATACCTGTGTGACTGTGTGATAACCAGGGAACTCACTTGGAGCAAGTTACTAAGCTAGATTAAAGGCTTAGTTAGTGAATGTAAGGAGGAAAAATTCATGGCAAAGAACAACGTAAGAATTAAGTTAAAAGCTTACGAACACAGATCTTTGGACTTAGCAACTGAAAAGATTGTTAAGGCTGCAGAAGATGGCGGCGTTAAGAAGGTCGTTGGTCCTATCCCACTACCAACTGAAAAACAAGTGGTTACAGTTTTGCGTGCTGTTCATAAGTATAAGGATTCTCGTGAACAATTCGAGATCAGAACACACAAGAGACTTATCGAAATCATCGGCCCTAGTGCTAAGACAATTGATGCCTTAAGTCGTCTAGAATTACCTAGTGGCGTTGATATTGAAATCAAATTATAAAGAAAGGTGACATCATGAAAGGAATACTTGGAAGAAAGCTTGGTATGACTCAAGTCTTCACAGAAGATGGAACATTGATTCCTGTTACTGTAGTTGAATGTGAACCAAACGTAGTTTTACAAAAGAAAACAAAAGAAACTGATGGTTATGAAGCATTACAACTTGGTTTAGAAGACAAGAAAGAAAGTCGTGCTACAAAGCCAGAAATTGGCCATGCTAAGAAGGCAGGCGTTAGTCCTAAGAAGTTTGTTAAGGAAATCAAGGCTGACGAATTAATGAACGTTGAAGTTGGACAAGAAATTAAAGTTGATATCTTTTCCGCTGGTGATATCGTAGATGTTACAGGCGTTTCAAAAGGTAAAGGTTATACTGGTGTAATCAAGAGACACAACCATGCTATGATCAGAGAAACACACGGTGCAGGTCCCGTACATAGAAGTGTAGGTTCTCTTGCTACTACAGGTCGTAACAATGGCCGTATCGAGAAGAACACACCAATGCCAGGACATGACGGTTCATTAGTAACTACAAACCAAAACCTAGAAGTTATCAAGGTTGATGCTGATGCAAATTACATGTTAATCAAGGGTAACGTTCCAGGGCCTAAGAGAGGCTTGGTTGTAGTTAAGACTACTGTAAAGAATAAAAAGCATGTAGAACCAAAAGTTCTATTAGGAAAGAAGGAGGGCTAATCAATGGCTAAGTTTGACGTATTTGATTTAAGTGCTAATAAAGTTGGCGATATTGAATTAGCTGATGGTGTATTCGGTATTGAAGTAAATACACAAGCAATTTTCGATGCTGTATTAAGACAACAATCATCATTAAGACAAGGTACTCATAAGGTTAAGACAAGAGCTGAAGTATCTGGTGGTGGTAAGAAACCATTCAGACAAAAGGGTACTGGTAGAGCTAGACAAGGTTCTAGTAGAGCTGTTCAATACAGAGGTGGTGGTATCGCATTTGGTCCAACACCAAGATCTCATACATTCAAGTTAAATCGTAAGGTTAGAAGATTAGCATTAAGAAGTGCTTTAACTCTTAAGGCTACTAACGACAATTTAACAGTTGTACAAGATGTTAAGTTTGCTAATATCAAGACAAAAGATTTCAAGAATGTATTAAATGCATTTGGTTTTGATAGAAAAGTATTAGTAGTAGTTGATGTTAATGAAGATTTCGAAAATGCTTACTTAAGCTCAAGAAACTTCGGTAACGTTGTAATGGTTACAGTTGAAGGTTTAAATGTTTATGATCTTCAAAATGCTAACAAGCTAGTTATCACAACAGAAGCTGCTAAAAAGATTGGAGAGGTTTTAACAGATGAGTAATGCTAGAGATGTCATCGTTCGTCCTCTTGTAACTGAAAAGTCAATGAATGTTGGTGAAACAAACAACACAGTTGTATTCGAAGTTAAAAAAGGTGTGAACAAGATTCATATTAAGCAAGCTATTGAAGAAATTTTCAATGTTAAGGTTGCTTCAGTAAATGTTGTAAACTGCCCAACTAAGCAAAAGAGAATGGGTAGATATGGTCAGTATCATTTTGAAACTAACCAAGTTAAGAAGGCTTACGTAAAGCTTAAAGACGGTTATAAGATCGATATCTTAGCTGATAAGTAGTCAATTAAATTTAGCGGAAGAAAAATGCTATTTCCGGATAAAGTGCATTAGAGAGGAAAAATAAATCATGGCGATTAAAAAATATAAGCCAACTACTCCTGGTAGACGTGGTATGACTGGCCTTACATTTGATGAAGTAACTAAGAGCAAGCCTGAAAAGAGTTTGACAGTAAGCTTCAACAAATCTGGTGGTCGTAACAACACAGGTAGAATTACAACAAGACATATTGGTGGTGGTCATAAACAACTTTACCGTATCATCGATTTCAAGAGAAATAAGGATGGTATCAAGGGTGTTGTTAAGGCTATCGAATATGATCCAAATAGAAACTGCAATATCTGTTTAATCAGTTATGCAGATGGTGAAAAGAGATACATTCTAGCTCCTAAGGGTCTAGAAGTTGGTATGACAGTTATCTCAGGTGAAAAGGCAGATATCAAGGTTGGTAATGCTCTTGAAATGAGAAACATGCCAGAAGGTACAACTGTTCATAACATCGAACTTAAGCCTGGTAAGGGTGGCCAAATTGCAAGAGCTGCTGGTGCTAGTGCTCAAATCTTAGCTATCGAAGAAAAGTATGTAACACTACGTTTAACAAGTGGTGAAATGAGAAAAGTTCTTGGTAACTGCCGTGCTACAGTTGGTCAAGTTGGTAATGAAGATTACAGCTTAATTAACTTAGGTAAGGCTGGTAGAACTAGATGGATGGGTGTTAAGCCTACAGTTAGAGGTTCTGCAATGAACCCTTGTGATCACCCTCACGGTGGTGGTGAAGGTAAGTGTCCAATCGGACGTAAGTCACCAATGACTCCTTGGGGTAAGAAGGCTATGGGTGTTAAGACTCGTAAGACTAAGAAAGCTTCAAACGATTTAATCGTAAGAAGAAGAAATGAGAAATAGTAGAAAGGGGAGTAATTAATAATGTCTAGAAGTTTAAAAAAGGGTCCATTCTGTGATGAACACCTAATGAAAAAAGTAGAAGCATTAAATGCTGCTAATAAAAAAGAAGTTATTAAGACTTGGTCTCGTAGATCAACAATCTTCCCTAGCTTCGTAGAACATACATTCGCAGTACATAATGGTAAGGAACATGTTCCAGTATATGTAACTGAAGATATGGTTGGTCAAAAACTTGGTGAATTTGTTCCAACTAGAAAATTCGGTGGTCACGGAAGCGACGATAAAAAGGCTTAAGATAGGAGGAAAATATGGAAGTTAAGGCTACAGCTAAAACTATTAGACATCCTTCTCGTAAAGTAAGAATCGTCTTAGATCTTATCAAAGGTAAGGATGTTAACGAAGCTCTTGGTATTTTAGAGTTTACTCCAAACCATGCAGCTAAGGATGTTCAAAAAGTATTAAAGAGTGCAATTGCTAATGCAACTCACAATCATCAACAAGATGAATCAAAGTTATATGTTAAAGAGTGTTTCGCTAACGAAGGTGTTACTTTAAAGAGATGGATGCCTCGTGCTAAAGGTAGAGCAACACCAATTATGAAGAGAACAAGCCACATTACAGTGGTTGTCGATGAAAGATAAGGAGATCAGAGATGGGTCAAAAAGTTAGTCCAATTGGAATGAGAGTCGGCGTCATCAGAGATTGGGAATCAAGATGGTACGCTGAAAAAGAATATGGTAACTTACTTCAAGAAGATATCAAGATTCGTGAGTTAATCTTCGCTGAATGCAAGGATTGCTTAGTTTCTAGAGTTGAAATTGAAAGAAGCAAGAACCGTGTTAACCTTATCGTAAGAACTGCTCGTCCAGGTATGTTCATCGGCGGTGAAGGCGAAAAAATCGAAACACTAAAGAAAAAATTAGCAAAATTAACTGGTAATAAGGATATCAATATCAACATCGTTGAAGTTGGTAATCCAGATCTAGATGCTAGACTTGTAGCATTAAAGATCGTAAAGATGCTAGAAGAAAGACAATCTTTCCGTACAGCACAAAAGAAGGCTATCCAATCTACAATGAGAGCTGGTGCTAAGGGTATTAAGACTGCAGTATCAGGTAGATTAGGTGGTGCTGATATCGCAAGAACTGAAGGTTATTCTGAGGGTGTTGTACCTCTTCATACATTACGTTCTGATATCGACTATGCTTGGGAAGAGGCTATGACTACTTATGGTAAGCTTGGTGTTAAGGTATGGATCTGTAGAGGTGAAGTACTTCCAGGTGAAATGGTTAAGGAACCAGAAAAGCCAAAAGGTAATCCAAATGGCCGTCCAAACAGAAGAAGAAACGACAGAAGAAACTTCAACAGAAACAACAATGCTAATACTGAAGTAAAGGCAGAAGCTCCTGTTGAAGCAAAGGAAGAAGTTAAGGAGGATGTCGCATAATGTTAATGCCTAAGAGAACAAAATACCGTCGTCCTCATAGATTGAGCTACGAAGGTAAGTCAAAAGCTGGTACTGAGATTGCTTATGGTGAGTATGGATTAGTCGCAATGACTGGTGCATACATCTCTAACAACCAAATCGAAGCAGCCAGAGTTGCTATGACTCGTTATATGAACAGAGGTGGTCAAGTTTGGATTAAGATTTTCCCACAACTTGCTATCACTAAGAAGCCTCTAGAAGTTCGTATGGGTTCTGGTAAAGGTGCTCCTGAAGGCTGGGTTGCAGTTGTTCAAAGGGGCAGAGTTATGTTTGAAATCGCTGGTGTAGATGAAGCTACAGCTCGTGAAGCATTCAGACTTGCAGCTAATAAGTTGCCTGTTAAGTGCAAATTCATTAAGAAGGGAGAGTAATTATGAACGTTAAAGAAGTTAGAGATATGTCAAATGAAGAATTACTAAAGTCTTTAGATGAATCTAAGAAAGAATTATTCGACCTAAGATTTGCTAAGGCTACTGGTAGTATTGAAAATCCTATGCGTATTAGAGAATTAAAGAAGTCTATCGCTAGAATTTTAACTGTATTAAAAGAAAGAGAAAGTAAATAAGGGGGCAGCTAATGGAAAGAAAGAATACAAAGCGTGTCTTACGTGGTGTTGTTTGTTCAGATAAGATGGACAAGACAATCGTTGTTGAGATCTCTGAGAAAAAGGCTCACCCACTTTATGGCAAGCAAACTAAATTTTCTCGTAAATTTAAGGCTCATGATGAAAACAATGAAGCTAAGGTTGGCGATACTGTAGAAATCATCGAGACTAGAAAGTTAAGCCGTGATAAACATTTCCGTTTATTGAGAATTGTTGAAAAGGCTGTAATTCTATAGGAGGTTATTATGATACATAATGAATCAAGATTAAAAGTAGCTGATAACACAGGTGCTAAAGAATTACTAGTAATCAGATGTCTAGGTGGTTCTAACAGAAAGACAAGTAACATCGGTGATGTTGTCGTATGTTCTGTTAAGGAAGCTGCTCCAGGCGGTTCTGCTAAGAAGGGCCAAGTTGTAAAAGCTGTTATCGTAAGAACTAAGTATGGTATCAGCAGAGAAAACGGTTCTTATATTAAGTTTGATGATAACGCTGCAGTTATTATCAAGGACGATAAAACGCCAGTAGGCACTCGTATCTTCGGGCCTGTGGCAAGAGAACTTCGTGATAGAGACTTTATGAAAATTATCTCTCTAGCACCAGAAGTATTATAGGAGGATCTGAATTTATGAAAATTAAAAAAGGTGATAAAGTTCAGGTTATTGCTGGTCAAGATAAGGGTACTGTAGGTGAGGTTAAGGCTGCTTTCCCTAAGACAAATAAAATCATTGTTGAAGGCGTAAACGTAAGAAAGAAGCATGAAAAGCCAAACCAAATCAATCCTGATGGCGGTATCGTTGATAAGGAAATGCCTATCGATGCTAGTAATGTAAAGCTAGATGAAGGTAAGAAGGCTAAGAAGAAAGCTAAGGGAGGTAAGAAATAATGAATCGTTTAAAAGAGAGATACATTAGTGAAATTAAGCCTGAATTAGCTAAGAAGCACAACTACACTTCTGCTATGCAAATTCCTGCACTTGAAAAGATTGTTATCAACTTAGGTGTTGGTGAAGCTGTTGCTAATCCTAAGGCATTAGATGAAGCTGTTGCGGATTTAACTGCTATCTCTGGTCAAAAGGTTGTTGTTACTAAGGCTAAGAAGTCAATCGCAAACTTCAAATTAAGAGAAGGTATGCCAATTGGCTGTAAGGTAACTCTTCGTGGTGAAAAGATGTATGAATTCATGGACAAGTTAGTTTCAATCGTACTTCCACGTGTAAGAGACTTCCGTGGCGTTAGCAAGACTGCTTTTGATGGTAGAGGTAACTATACTCTTGGCGTTAAGGAACAAATCATCTTCCCTGAAATCCAATATGATAAGGTAAATAAGGTAAGAGGTATGGATATTGTTATCGTAACTACAGCTAAGACAAATGAGGAAGCTAAGGATTTATTAACTGCACTTGGCATGCCTTTTGAAAAGTAAGGAGGGAACTATGGCTAAGACATCAATGAAAGTTAAAGCACATCGTCCTGCTAAGTTCTCTACTAGAGCTTACACAAGATGTGAAAGATGTGGTCGTCCACATTCAGTATTAAGAAAATACAAATTATGTCGTATCTGCTTTAGAGAATTGGCTTACAAGGGCCAAATCCCTGGAGTTAAGAAGGCAAGCTGGTAAAGGAGGAAGCAAACATGATGAATATGACAGATCCAATTGCGGATATGCTTACTAGAATCAGAAACGGTTTAGGTGCTGGTAAAGATACAGTAGTTATTCCTGCTAGTAAGATGAAGGTTGAAATTGCTAAGATCCTTAAGGCTGAAGGTTACATCAACAACTATAAGGTTGAAGGTGAAGCTGCTAAAGATAAGACAATTTCAATTGAATTAAAGTATGGACCAGATGGCCAAAAGGTTATCTCTGGTTTAAAGAGAATTTCTAAACCTGGTTTAAAGGTTTATGCAAAGGCTGATGCACTTCCTAGAGTATTAAATGGTTTAGGTATTGCAATCATCTCAACTTCAAAAGGCTTAATGGCTGACCGTGATGCTAGAAAAGCTGGTCTTGGCGGTGAAGTTGTTGCCTACGTTTGGTAATAAAGAGGAGAAATAAATGTCACGTATCGGTAATAAAACGATTACCATTCCAGCAGGTGTTGAAATCACAGTATCAGCTGGCAATGAGGTGACTGTAAAGGGTCCTAAGGGCACTTTAACACGTCAATTTAGTCCATTAATCACTATCAATGTTGAAAACAATGAAGTAAAGTGTGTAAGAGCTAATGAAGAAAAGCATACAAAGCAACTTCATGGTACTACTCGTGCACTTATCCAAAACATGATTACAGGTGTTCATGAAGGTTATGCTAAGACACTATTAATCGAAGGTATTGGTTTCCGTGCTGCTATGAAGGGTACTACATTAACTCTAAACATTGGTTACTCTCATGAAATCAACTATGAAGTTGAAGAAGGCGTAACTGTTCAATGTAGCGATCCAACAACTATCGTTGTTTCTGGTATTGATAAACAAAGAGTTGGTGAAGTTGCTGCAGAAATTAGAGCTTACCGTAAACCAGAACCTTATAAGGGTAAGGGTATTCGTTACAAGGATGAACACATTCTTCGTAAGGAAGGTAAGGTTGCTGCATAGTAGGAAAGGAGTAATGTATGATTAATAAAGGATCAAAAAATTTAAGCCGTCTAAGAAGACATGCGCGTTTAAGAACTAAAGTTAGTGGTACAGCTTCTTGTCCTAGATTGAGCGTATTCCG
Organism: uncultured Erysipelotrichaceae bacterium; assembly: GCA_934675465.1. Taxonomy (GTDB): domain Bacteria; phylum Bacillota_I; class Bacilli_A; order Erysipelotrichales; family Erysipelotrichaceae; genus Colivicinus. Next base: position 23,748 of record CAKUQM010000018.1, read on the forward strand.
TTCAAACAAGCACATCAGCTGTCAACTAATTGATGATGAAAAGGGTGTAACAATCGCTTCTTCTTCATCAATCACATTAAAGCTTGAAAATGGTGGCAATATCGAAGCTGCAAAGGCTGTAGGTACTGATATCGCTAACAAGGCTTTAGCATTAAATATTGAAACTGTAGTATTCGACCGTGGTGGTTACAACTACCATGGTAGAATTATGGCCGTTGCCGATGCCGCTAGAGAAGCAGGACTAAAGTTCTAGGAGATGAATATGAGCGAAAAAGATAATCGTAAACAAAGAAGAAACTTCCGTCCAAGAGAAGAAAAAGAATTCGATGAGCGTGTAGTTAAAATCAATCGTGTATCTAAGACTGTAAAAGGTGGTCGTCGTATGCGTTTCTCTGCTCTAGTTGTTATCGGTGATAAGAAGGGTAGAGTTGGCTATGGTATGGGTAAGGCAAACGAAGTACCAGATGCTATCAGAAAAGCTACAGAAGCAGCTAAGAAGAACGTAATTAGAGTTCCTCTTGTAAACAACTTTAGAACAATCACACACCCAATCGTTGGTGAATATGGTGCTGGTGAAGTACTATTAAAGCCAGCTAGTGAAGGTACAGGTATCATCGCTGGTGGTGCTGTACGTGATGTTCTAGAATTATTAGGTTGTCAAGACGTTATTACTAAGTGTACAGGTTCAAGAACTTCAATCAACATGGTTCATGCAACTTTTGATGCATTGAAGAACTTAAAGACTGTAGACCAAGTAGCTAAGTTACGTGGTAAAAAGGTTGAAGAAATCAGATAAGGGGGCACATAAATGAATTTACATGAAATGAAATACAATGACGGTGCTCGTAGAGATGTTAAACGTCTAGGTAGAGGTCCAGCTAGTGGTCAAGGTAAGACTTCTGGTAAGGGTCATAAGGGTCAAAACGCTAGATCTGGTGGCGGTGTTGCTATCGGTTTCGAAGGTGGCCAAACTCCTTTCTATAAGAGAATGCCAAAAAGAGGCTTCACAAACTTCACAAGACTTGAATATGCAATTGTAAATCTTGATGCTTTAGAAAAGTTTGAAGATGGTGCAGTTGTAACTCCTGAAGTTTTAAAAGAAGCTGGCATCGTTAAGAAGGAATACAATGGTGTTAAGGTATTAGGTAATGGTACTTTAACAAAGAAACTTACTGTTAAGTGCGACAAGGTTTCAGCAAGCGCTAAAGCAGCTATTGAAAAGGCGGGCGGAACAGTAGAGGCTAAGTAATATGATTAGTGTTTTCAAAGATTTCCTAAAAAATAAAGATATTAGGAAAAAGATACTATTCACATTAGCAATTTTATTTATCTATAGACTTGGTTCAGCAATTCCTGCACCAGGTATAAATGATTCAATTATTTCTTTAAGTGCCAACTCATTATTAAACATGATGTCACTACTTGGTGGTGGATCTATTGAGCAGATGTCAATCTTCTCACTAGGTGTAGGTCCATATATCACAGCTAGTATCATCATTCAGCTATTGAGCATGGATATCATTCCAGCACTTACTGAAATGGCAAAATCTGGTAAAAAAGGCAGACAACAAATGGATATCATTACTAGATATCTAGGCGTTGTCTTAGGCCTTGTCCAAGGTTACTTCATCGTTCAATTATTGTCTACACAATATAAGATGGTAGATAACCCTGGCTTTATGTCTTATGCTTATATCTCTGTTATTTTCACAGCTGGCTCAATGTTCCTATTGTGGTTAGCTGATCAAATAACAACAAAGGGTATTGGCAATGGTGTTTCAGTAATTATCTTTGCAGGTATTGTTGCTGATATGCCTAATAACTTTAAACTTGTCTATAACACATTTATAGGTGAGAATGCTACAAGCAAACTAGGATGGCCTGGATTTTTGATCTACTGTCTAATGTTTGTTGCAATTATTGTACTTGTAGTGGTTATGCAGATGGCTGAAAGAAGAATTCCGATTCAACAATCAACATCTCAAAGATTGAATAAGACAAAAGGTGATTTAAATCATTTACCACTAAAGATAAATTCTGCAAGCGTTATCCCAGTAATCTTTGCTGGTGCCTTAATTCAAGGCCCACAAATTATTGCAAGTTGGGTAAACACAAATGCATACAATTTCTTGAGTAAGTTATGTGACTTCACAAATCCTTGGTTCTTGTTATTCTATGCAATCTTGATTATCTTATTTACATTCTTCTACACAAATCTTACAGTTGATCCTGAAAAGATGGCAGAAGATTTAGGTAAACAAGGTCAATATATTCCAGGTATTAGACCTGGTAGCGAAACTAAACAATATGTTTCAAATGTATTAAATAGAATTACTTGCCTTGGTGCATTATTATTAACATTTATCGCATTATTGCCATATGTAGTTAGTGCATTAACCGGTTTATCACAAAGAGCCGCTCTTGGTGGTACTGGTATCATTATCGTAGTTGGTGTTGCGATGGATACAATCAAGGAATTAAAGGGTCAACTTACTACTAAACAATATAAAGGGTTTGTAGGTAGATAGAATGAATCTTCTAATTATTGGTGCTCCTGGTACTGGTAAGGGTACAATGTCTAATCTTATTATTAAAGATTATGAAGTTGCACACGTATCAACTGGGGACATGTTAAGAGCAGCTATTAGTGCCCAAACTGAAGTTGGACTATTAGCTAAAAGCTATATGGATAAAGGTCAACTTGTTCCAGATGAGACTATTCATAATGTTATTACTGAATATTTCGATAATAACAAATCAAAGAGTGGTTTCTTGTTTGATGGTTATCCTCGTACTGTTAAACAAGCTGAAGATTTTGATGGAATATTAAAGTCTGAAGGCATGATTCTTGATAAAGTAATTTGTCTAAGCTTAGACGATGAAGTACTTAAGAATAGAATTACAGGTAGAAGGGTATGTCCTGATTGTAAGGAAATTTATCATATTACTAATAAGCCTTCAAAGGTTGAGGGTACTTGTGATAAATGTGGTGGTAAGCTTGTTCAAAGAAGTGATGATACACTTGAAGCACTAGAAAAAAGACTAGTAGCTTACTATGAACAAACTAGACCAGTTGTTGATTATTATGAAGCAAAAAATTTAGTATCTTATATTAACGCTGATCAGTCAACTGATAAGGTTTATAAAGATATTAAGAAGGTTTTAGAGGCTATCTAATGATTACTTTAAAATCAAAAAGAGAAATCGAATTAATGGACAAGGCTGGCACAATCGTCGCCCTTGTCCATAAAAAATTAAAAGAAGTCATTGTTCCTGGTATCTCTACTGCTCAAATTGATAAAATTTGTGAAGAAGTAATCAGAGAAAATGGCGGAACACCATCTTTTAAGGGATTATATGATTTTCCTGGTGCCGTTTGTACCTCAGTTAATGATATACTAGTACATGGCATCCCAAGTCACAGTGTGATTTTAAAGGATGGCGATATTATTACAGTAGATGTTGGAGCCTGTTACAAAGGCTACCATGGTGATAGTGCGTGGACATATCCTGTTGGAAATGTAAAAGAAAGTACACTTAAACTATTAAAAGTTACTGAAGAAGCACTATACAAAGGTTTAGAAATGGCAAAACCTGGTAATCGTGTTGGCGATATATCTAATGCTGTTCAAACATATGTTGAAGAACATGGATATTCAACTCCAATCGAGTATACAGGACATGGCGTTGGTAAAAAAGTTCATGAGGATCCATACGTTCCAAATGTTGGTAAACCTCATACATTAGAACTTCTAAAACCAGGCATGTGTATTGCGATTGAACCAATGGTATTTGAGGGAAAGCCTCATTGTGTTACACTAGATGATGGTTGGGCTGTAGTAAATAAAGAGCGTTCTATGAGTGCTCATTATGAACACACTATTGCAATCACTAGTGATGGCTACAAGATCTTGACAAAGGAGGACTAAGTTAATGGCGAAGCAAGATGTTATTGAAATTGATGGAATTGTAACTGATACTTTACCTAATGCTCAGTTCAAGGTGAAACTCGAGAACGGTCACGAAATCCTGGCTCACGTTTCTGGTAAAATCCGCATGCATTACATCCGCATTTTACCGGGTGATAGAGTAACCGTTGAAATTTCACCTTACGATTTAACACGTGGGCGTATTACATTTAGACATAAGTAGTCTAGGAGGGAAAAAAGATGAAAGTAAGACCATCTGTAAAACCTATTTGCGACAAGTGCCGTGTAATTAAGCGCAAGGGTCGCGTAATGGTAATTTGTGAAAACCCTAAACACAAACAAAGACAAGGTTAATTGAGAAGGGAGAAAATTTTATGGCTCGTATTGCTGGTGTAGATATTCCTAATGATAAGCGCGTAGTTGTATCATTAACATATATCTATGGTGTTGGTTTACCAACTGCACAAAAAGTATTAGCTGAAAATGGTATCAGTGAAGACATCCGTGTTAAGGATTTAACTGATGAACAATTAAATGCTATTCGTAAAACTTTAGATAGCTACAAATTAGAAGGAGATCTTAGAAGAGAAACTCAACTTGAAATCAAGAGATTGATGGAGGTTGCTTGTTACCGTGGAATGAGACACAGAAAAGGTCTTCCTGTAAGAGGTCAAAGAACTAAGACTAATGCTCGTACACGTAAGGGACCTCGTCGTACAGTAGCTAACAAGAAGAAGTAGGAGGTAAATCATGGCACAAAAAACAGTTCGTAAGAAACGTGTAAAGAAGAATATTGCGACAGGTGTTGCACATGTTCATTCTACATTTAATAACACAATCGTAACTATTACTGATGAAGCTGGTAACGTTGTATCTTGGTCTAGTGCTGGTGCTCTTGGTTATAAGGGCTCTCGTAAGTCAACTCCATATGCTGCTCAAATGGTATCTGAAGCAGCTGGTAAGAGTGCTATGGATCATGGTATGAGAAAAGTTGAAGTAGAAGTAAAGGGACCAGGTCCAGGTAGAGAAGCTGCTGTTAGAGCTTTAGCTACTGCAGGTTTACAAATTACTGCTATTAGTGACGTTACACCAGTTCCACATAATGGTTGTCGTCCACCAAAGAAACCTAGAGGTTAATATAAGGAGGTAACATATGCAAAAATTTGAACGTCCTAAATATAAAATTTCTGAATATGTTGAAGACCAACATTATGGAAAGTTTGTAATCTCACCTTTAGAAAGAGGCTTTGGTACAACTATCGGTAATGCTTTAAGAAGAGTAATGCTTTCTTCATTACCTGGTGGTGCAGTATTCTCAATCAAGATTGATGGTGTTTATCATGAATTTTCATCAATTAAGGGTGTTAGAGAAGACGTTACAATGATGATTCTTAATATCAAGTCTTTAATTCTTGATATTATGGATGATGATGTTTACACTTTAAGAATCAATGCTAAAGGACCTTGCACTGTAACTGGTAAGGATATTATCGTTCCAGGTGGTGTAGAAGTTCTTAATCCTGATTTAGAAATCGCACATCTTGAAGAAGGTGGCGTTCTTGATATGGAACTTGTTTGTAGAAATGGTAGAGGCTATGTTTCTGCTGATGAAAACAAGAGATTATATCAAGGAAGCTCTCAAGGTGTAGGTACTATTTATACTGATGCTATTTATACACCAGTAGTTAAAGCTAACTATGAGGTAGAACCAACTCGTGTTGGACAAAGTGCTAAATATGATGAGCTAACTGTAGAAGTTTGGACTGATGGTTCAATCGATCCTAAGGAAGCAATCGCACTTTCTTCAAAGATTCTAATTTCTCATTTAGAGCTATTAACAGAAGTTGACCAAAAGGTAAAAGATTCTGAATCAGTAATGGCTGAAAAGGCTCATGAAAACAATTCAAAGACTGTAAATATGTCTATTGAAGATTTAGATCTAACAGTTAGATCATATAACTGTTTAAAGAGAGCTGGCATTTCTACTGTTGATGAGTTAACTCAAAAGACAGAGGATGAAATGGCTCATGTTAGAAATTTAGGTAAGAAGTCTTTAAAAGAAGTTAAGGAAAAATTAACTGATCTTGGCCTACATTTCAAACATTATGAGTAAGGAGAAGAAGTATTATGCATAATCGTAAATTAGGCCGCACTAGCGATCATCGTAAGGCATTGCTTAGAAATATGGCATCTCAACTTATCATCAACGGTAAGATTGAAACTACTGAAGGTAAAGCTATGGAACTTAGAAGTTATGTTGATTCAGTAATCACAACTGCTAAGAAGAATGACCTAGCTGCTAGAAGACAAGCTATCAATGAACTAAGCAACATCAAGACTAAAGACGGCAAAACTGCTGTTCAAGTTTTATTCGATGAAGTTGCTGTAAAGTATGCAGATAGAAAAGGTGGTTATACTCGCGTAACTAAGACATACATTAGACGTGGTGATAACGCTCCTATGGCAACTGTAGAATTAGTTTAATTTAAAATTATAAAAGCTCTCTAACAAAAGAGGGCTTTTTCTATACCCGAAATGATATACTTTCTATAGTTAAAGGAGGCGATTTATATGAATATAATTGATCGTTTTATAGAATATGTAAAAATTCCAACTATGTCAGACCCAAACAGTGAGACATATCCAAGTAGCGCTAAACAATTAGTATTAGCGAGACTTTTAAAAGAACAACTAAGCGATTTAGTAGACAAAGTTAAACTTACTGATACTGGCATTGTATATGGCTTCTTAAAGAGCAATTATGAATGTGAAGAAACTATTGGCTTGATAGCACACATGGACACATCACCTGATATGAGTGATGAAAATGTCAAACCTAGAATTATTAACAACTATGATGGCTCACCAATCAAATTAAATGATAAAGTCGTTATGGACCCAAAAGATTTTCCATGCTTATTACATGACATCGGTTCCGATATTATAGTAACAGATGGAACTACTCTTTTAGGTGGCGATGACAAAGCTGGCGTTGCGATTATCATGGATGTTTTAGGAAGAATAAAAGAAAACCCCGAAATCAAACACAAAAACCTAGCCATTGCATTCACACCAGATGAAGAAATAGGTAAAGGCTGTGATAACTTCGATGTTGAATATTTCAATGCTGATTATGCCTATACTATAGATGGTGGTGATGCTGGTGACATCGAATATGAAAATTTCAATGCCGCTAGCGCAAAAGTAACCATCAATGGTTTATCAATTCATCCAGGTAGTGCTAAAAATAAGATGCTAAATTCTATTCTAATCGCAATGGAGTTCCAAAATTTATTACCAGTTAATGAAAATCCAATGTATACAGAAGGATATGAAGGTTTCAACCATTTATGCGATATCAATGGTGATTGTGAAAAAACTGTAATGGAATATATTATTAGAAATCATGATAAGGCATTGCTTGAGAAACAAAAGAAGGATTTCATCAATGCATGTAACTTTATCAATAGTAAATATAAAGATAATACATGTATCCTTGAAATCAAAGATTCTTATCAAAATATGAAAGAATTCATTAAAGATAGAATGGATATTGTAGATAATGTTAAAAAGATTATTACAGAGATGGGGCTAAAAGCTACAAGTACCCCTATTAGAGGTGGAACTGACGGTGCGGTTCTTACTTATAAAGGCTTACCATGCCCAAATCTAGGAACTGGCGACCGCAATTGTCATGGTAAGTTTGAATATGTAAATTTAAACGAAATGAAATTAATGTCTGATTTAGTTTTAAAAATAGTTGAATAAAATTTATCGAGAAGATGACTTAAATGCCATCTTCTTTTTAAGTTATCCACTTTTCCACGTTGATAATGGGAATAAAATGGAAATAATTTGGGAATAATTATCGATTTAGGTAGAGTAAGATAAAGACATGTATAAGTCTATTAAATATCGTATTTATCCAAATAAGAAACAATCAGAGATTATAAATCAAACATTTGGTTGTTGTAGAAAAATATGGAATCTTATTCTAGAAGACAAGATTAAATCTTATGAAACAAATCAAACATTTAGTAGTAAGTTGCTTAGTGATTTTGCAAAAGAATATGCTTATCTAAATGATGTTGATTATTCGGCTTTATATAATACTCAAAAGAATCTTTTGACACTTATTAAAACAGATTTTAAGAAAAAAGGATTTCCAAAGTTTAAATCATTTAATTATGGGAGAAAATCTTATACTACGAATAATTCTAATAACAGAATAGAACTGAAAGATAAGTACATAACGCTTCCTATCGTTGGGGATGTAAAAAGCAAGATACATACACTTCCTAGAGAAGATGCTGTAATTCGATTTGCAACAATATCTAAAGATTCCGATAGAAGATATTATTGCTCAGTGACGTTTAAATGCACATTTGAGCCACTAAAGCTGATTATCGATACAAATAATGCAATCGGACTAGATTATTGCTCAAACGGCTTGTATGTTGACGATAAAGGCAATATAGGTAGTAACCACAAATATTTTAAAGAATCTGAAAAGAAGTTAGCTAAGCTACAAAGAAGATTGGCTAAAAAACAAGGCGCTAAGAAAGGAGAAACGAAATCTAATAACTATTTAAAACAGTTACAAAAAGTTAATAAAGTGTATAGACATATTAAAAATCAACGAAATGATAATTTGCACAAAATATCTAATGAGATAACCAATCATTATGATGTTGTATGTGTAGAAGATTTAAATATGGTATCGATGTCACAAAAACCAAAATTAGGAAAATCAACAATGGACAATGGATACGGATATTTTATTAGATATTTAGAATATAAGTTAAATAATAGAGGTAAGAAATTGATAAAAGTTGGCAAATACTTTCCATCTTCTCAAATATGTAGTAATTGTGGAAAGTTAAATTCCAAGATTAGAGATATAAATATAAGAGAATGGGAATGTCCAGTTTGCGGTGCAAAACTAAATAGAGACATCAATGCAGCTATTAACATTAAGAATGAAGGATTAAGATTGTTAAGTCTTCAATAAAATTAAAAATTATAAAATTTAGTAGGCTAGGGACTAGCCGATCTTACAAAGCTTGTGGAGATTATGTAAGACTTTTGAAAGCAATGGTCAATGAAGCAAGAAGCTGTTGTTTCTAGAACAATTGGTAGTCCACGGTCGTGGCTAGACGGAATATATAGCCAGGATAAATTAATAACAACGCCAACGACCGTTATTTAAGGGATGCATAACATAAATTAAAAATAGAACGAAAAACATCAAAATTATTAAAAAATATGCATAGATATATGTTAAGGTTTAGCGAAAATGTCACCTATTGTGAATGAATTTATATTTATCACAATAGGTGATTTATTTTACTTTTT
>CAKUQM010000019.1 GCA_934675465.1 uncultured Erysipelotrichaceae bacterium
GCAATGCCCATCGCTAAAGTAAGGGCAGCAGCAGGTGTTACAACCTCACTGCCTTTAAGCATTGCCGCCAACACCACACCAACCGCCATTCCTTCTGGAATATTATGAAGAGTAACTGCTAGTACCAACATAAATGATTTATTTAACTTAGAAGGCAAACCTTCAGGCTTATCATTATTTAGATGTAAATGTGGAATAACTGTATCCAACAACAACAAAAATAAGATACCAACCATAAAACCAACTGCCGCAGGAAGCCATTTAATCCCGCTAGCCATATCAATAGATGGAATTAATAATGACCAAACAGAGGCCGCAATCATCACACCAGAGGCAAATCCCAACAATACCTTCTCTACCTTTTTATCCATATCTTTCTTTAAGATAAAGATCATACTACAACCTAGCGTTGTACCTACTAATGGTAATAGTAAACCTACTACCAATTGATATATATAATTACTCATAATTCTTCTCCTAGTTAGTTTTCGCTAACTATATTATAAATTAAAATCAACCAAAATACCACCTAGGCAATACTTCCAACAATTTAATATATTCCCTTGTTGTCCCAAAGCCTGTACATATAGGCAAATAAACAATAAACACCAACAGATAAATAAAGATAAAAGTATTAATTACTTTTCTATTCTCTAACTTACTAAAAGTATAGACAATGGCTAACATTGTAAAAATACTGGTTGGATAAAAATGGTAGGCAAAGGTAGATCTAGAAATAAAGATCCAAGGTAGTAGTGATGAAACATAGCCCATAATTATCACAAAAGCTCTCTTATCCTTAATATTAAATAAAGTATAAACAACACAAGGCAAACCAAACCATGTTAATAAGGGATTAGAGAAACAAGCTATGGTATTAGAAACATTATCATTAATATTGGCATAATACCAAATAGGTCTTAAGTCCAATAACCACTCATACCATTTGGCTTCAAAAGGATGACTAGCATTTAATTCATGATGATATTTAAACATCATAAGATTATGTTCAAAGACATTCTTAAAAGACCACACATCATCTTTCCATACTTTATCTGGCAAATAACATAGACAATAAATCAAAAGCGGATTTAACACAAAGAATAATAAACACCAAAGCAACGTCTTGATTACCCTTTCTTTCTTCTCTAACAATTTTCTAAATAAGATAAAAGCTAAACCTACAGCTGAGTAACACGCATTCCACTTAACACTTATCGCAAAGCCCATAAAGATACCCGATAATAATAAATTGATTAGTTCTTTCTTATAATCATCCTCTTTATAATATTTCACCATAAAGTAATACATCATGATAATAAAGAAAATGCTAAAGGGCTCAAGCGTACCAATTCTACTAGTTGTTAGGTGCATGAAATCTCCAGCAAACAAGATAGCACCAACACAAGATAAATAAATATCATCAAATAATTTCTTACAAATATAATAAATAGCTATTACGATAAAGATACCAAACAAGACTCCTGGTAATCTATATACAAAGGGACTAAATCCGAACAATTTAATAAACAAAGCGATAATATTAGTACCAAGTAATGGATGAGTGTTGGCATACATATACTGGCCATCTGCCACTTCTTTTGCGTTTCTAACATGATAGACTTCATCAAAAAAGAACTCATCATAATAAATAGGATCAAACTCAACCATTTCTTGTTCATCAATAACTAAAGAAGCAGGATACTCACTATTCTTATAAGCATCTTCATATACTCTACAATCAATTATCTTTTCATCATTATAAAAGGCAAGCTCGGTTATCGTATTTAACTTACTACTACTATTTATCCTAATATATTTATAGTTAAAACAACCCTTAATACTTTGATACTCATAAATTAGTCCTTCATCTAAAGTAGCAATATTATCCCAAATGCTTAAATCATTAGAACCCTCAATAACAATACCATCTACCCCTAATTGATATTCATGCTCACCAACCAGACTGTTATTATCACCCTCACCATAGATGATATTAATCTGTTCAAACTCACTCTGACTCAGCTCAAGAATAAATGATTGATTATCAGTGGCAGGCTGCCAAGTACTGATAGGCATTTCAAAAGAACCTAGATTCCAAATTGAAATGATTCCATATATCACCACAATACTTCCTAGATACAACAATTCTTTATTCTTATACTTTCTATAGATCAAATATAAACAAATAAGCACAAGAAATGAGCATATCGCTATGCCCAATAATTCTTCATTCTTAAATATCTCTAAACTGACACCCTTCATTAGTATCTATGATATATCTAATTCATCACAAATTTCCTTTAACATAGCTTAAGCATTGTGTTTTATATATCGACTTTTACTTAGCATAACTCACACAAAATTTGTTATTTTAAAAAGCCAAAATTCATATTGTCATTTGATATACATTATCCGTTTGTATCATTGTTTAAACCTTTTTATCCAAAACCACGATATCTTTGATTTCACTTTGCTGGGCAAAAAAACCATAGTTCTTGTTTTCTAATTCAAGATGTACAACCCACTCATAGTCGTATTCTTCATCTTCTTCGATAAAACGAACAGTACCCTCAATCATAGAATCATCTGTAAGTATAATTCTTATCTTTTGACCTTCTTGTAATTTAGATATATCTTTCATTTCCTCATTTTTTTGCATATAAATATGAATCCGTTTTTGAATGAATATTAATTAGACAATTGTTTTCATACTTTTCTTTGTCTTAAAAGAGCTATGCACAAATTAGACATCTCTATTCACCCAACTGTTCACAAATCTCTTTATACTTATCTTCAGTAAGAATATATTTCTTCTTATACAAAACACAAGAAATAATCATAAAGATACAAGGAATAATCGTCATCGCAATCAATAAACCATTTCTTTGTAAGGAAGTAGTACTTTTAATAATAGTCTCAATCATTTTTGACTTTGTCACATCATCAATCAAACCTTGTGTAGCCTGTTGTTCAAGAGAAGAAATCTGATTAGTAAAACTAGTCGCATTAACAGCCATATAAGTTAAAGTAGTAATTACTACAACCAAAGCACTAGCTAACTTTGTGATAAAAGGTCTAACCGAAGAAATAATAGCCTCATCACGATTACCAGTCTTAAGCTCATTATATTCAACCGTATTAATAATAGATATCATCATAATTAGATACAAACCATATTGGGCAAAGTTAGACAACATGAATCCCAATGTAATCATGAAAAATTTAACCCGACTTGTCACCATAAACAAACCACATAATATTTGAATCAAATAACCTACTATACCAATATACAAGGCAACACTAACCATCTTATTTCTACTTAATTTCTTAGACAACAAAGGATAGAAAATCATCAAGAAAGCTGTAGCTGCCATACCGACCGTTGTAAATAAAGAATACAATGATCCCTTATAGCCAAACTCAAAATAGATATAGTTATTGCCAATACCATTAAGGACAATATTAATGCCTATTTGTTGAAGAAGAAAAATAAAAGTAATCCACAATAATTGATCATTATTCACAAAAGTACTAATAATCTTCTTAAAAGACAAAGGTGGTACTTTCTTGTTATCCTCTCTTCTTTCCTTCACTCCAAATAATGTAAACAACAAGAACAAAGGCCCTAATATACATATAACAGTAGCTATAATGCCATAAGCATTTCTAGAAGAACCGCCTAGTGCCAAAGCACCAGCTGTAAGCATCGGTATTAATATTTGAGCCAAGGTATTGCCAATGCCACCAAACAAAGTGGCACGAGAAGTATAAGTATCTCTCATTGCCCCATCACTTGATAAAGCAGGTATCATGCCCCAATAAGAAATATCATGCATCGTAAATGTTATTGAATACAAGAAATAACAAATTCCAAACTCTACAATAAAGGCCCAACCCTCTAATTTAGAATTAAAAATCACATAAATAACAACAGAAGTAGACAAGATACCAGTCAATAACCAAGGCTTAAACTTACCATACTTACTCCTTGTTCGTTCTATCAAATTACCCATGATTGGATCGTTAAGCGCATCAAACACTCTAGCTGCAACCATAATAATAGTAATAGCACTTAACTCCGCATTAGTTAACGATCTTGTATACATCGTATAAGTTAAAAGATAACTATTAAATAGTGCATACATCATATCTCTTCCAACAGTCCCCAAAGGATACATTAGAAGATTCTTCTTTGTCTGTTTATCCATAATTAGTTCCTCTATTAATAAATAAATTATATATCCTTAGTTGTATAATTACTTTCGTGAATTTAACTAACGGAAACATAAACAAAATCTTATTAAAATTCTCATTACCTTTAATAGTCTTGCAACTATTAAATCAACTATATACCCTAATAGACTCAATCATTGTCTCTAGATTTTCAGGTGGTAATGAATTTGCCATCCTATCTAATATCTCAACCCTAACAATGTTAGGATATTGTCTAGTACAAGGTGGTGCTATTGTCTCTAATGTAGTCTTTGCAAAGATGTTTGGTGAAGAAAATAAACAAGGGCTAAGCGATGCCAAAAGAACTTTTAATATTGTCTTCTTTGTATACTCAACAATCATTGCCCTACTATATTGTCTTTTCGCTAAACAATTATTAGAACTAATTCATATCCCAAAATATTTATTAAACGATTCAATTATTGTCCTAATTGTCTATGCCCTTAACTTTATTCCAGTTGGCATTGTTACAGTTAACCAAGGCATCTTAAATGGCTATGGTGATTCTAAAACACCAATGATTCTTTGTATAATCTTCCAAGTATTAAATCTAATCCTTGACTATATCGTCGTAGCTATATTTGATAAAGGTGTTCTTGGTGCTGCCATAGCTTCTCTAATTTCAGTCTTATTAAGTGCTATCTTTATGTACTATAAAGCTAATAAATTAATTAACTCTTATAAGCTAAAAGCTCATTTCTCTTTTGATTATCTAAAAAATGGCATCACCATGATGATTCCATCTACTATATCTCAAAGTGTATATTCCTTTGGTTCCTTTTTCTTACAAATATTAGTCAATGGTTATGGTGTAGAAATAATCAATGGTTATAATGTAGCCTTCACCTTAAACAATCTTCTATTATGTCCTCTTGTTGGTATCTGTAATGCCTATGAATCTTTCTGTGCTCAAAATATCGGTGCCAATAAGCATGATAGGGTTGATGCTGGTTTTAAGTCTATATTATTCTTTGGCACTTTGATTTGTATCCTTTCTTCTTTATTAACTCTTATATTTAATAAGCCACTCGTATCTTTATACATTAAAGATACGACCCTAGAAAGCTTTATATATGCAGATAAAGCTTTCCTAATTCTTATCTTGAATTATTTCGCAATCTTCTATAAGAATAGTTTTGATTCTTATTTCAAGGGTCACCAAAAGATGAAGAGTTTAGCGTTTATTTCTACTATCGTATTAGCAACACGTATTATTTTATCTTTTGTGTTTACACCAAGTTTTGGTCCCTTATTTCTAACGTGGGCATGTATCATTTCTAATGTTTTAGGAATAATAATATATAAAGTTGTGTTTAGAAAATTTATGATAATCTAAATTATCATAATCTTGTTTATATTAATTTCTAAAAACTTTTAACATGGTTAAAAATGTTAAAATTATAAAAAAAAGGAAAATTAATATGAAACGATTTGAAAAATTATACGGGGTTACTTTGACCAAAAGTAAACAAAGAGAAATAATACTAATCTTAATGGCATTAGAAGCTATTTTTGCCTTCTCATATCTAGGATATGTTGAACTAGATGTTGTCTCTACTTCTACCCTACATATTCTTGTAATAGTAGGAGCCATGACTCTAGGTATAAGTGCAAGTGTGCCTATTGCCTTAGTCTTTGCCCTTTCTTCAATGTGGATAGGAACCTATTCTACTGCACCACTAGACCAACTATTCTCGCCTTTTGTGAGTGGAGTTCCCTTTGCCTCTATCATGTTTGGCCTATCAAGAATATTATTCGCAATCGTCTCAGCCAATTTATTTAATATATATTTTGACAAAACAAGAAAACATGTTTACTTAGGTATATTTATTGTCGGAATGCTTTGTACCTTTATCCAAGGAATCTTCATGGTAATTGCCTTCTATATGTTCTTACCGGCAATGCGTGAAACAATAATTGCTAACTTATTATCTTATCCTGCATTTAGTGATTGGTTATCATACCTCTTAGCAGGACTTATATGTTCTTTGGTGCATTATGTACTTGTTAGAAGTAATCTTAAGAACTATTTAAAATATATCTGTGATAATGTACAACCTAAACAAAAGTCCAAGTCATTAATCATCACTAAAATAAGTGCCTTATTAATAGGAATCTTATGTATCTTATATTTAAGAAAAATGATTTTTAGAAATCTATTCATTCATAATATTCCATTCGATAATTCTTTTAAAGTTGATATTAATGCTCTACTTTCCCAAGAACTAATTGCCTTTATATCATTATTTGGAATACTAATCATTATCATTGAGTGGATATATGAATTCTATGCCATCCAAAGCATCAAGATGCGTGATAAGCTTTATGAACAAAGCGTAAAAATCTCAGTTGACCCTCTTACTGGCGTCTATTCCAGATTTGCCTATAACGAATATATCGCTAATCACAAAAATACACCAACAAGCAACTTTGTGGTATTCCTTATCGATATCAATGGCCTAAAAGTTATTAATGACACATTAGGACATGAAGCGGGTGATGAATTAATTTGTGGTGCATCCGTTTGTATTACAAGCGCATTCAAGGACAAGGGCAACACCTATAGAATCGGTGGTGATGAATTCGTTGTCTTTGGCTATATGAATAAAGAAGAAGTTGAGTCTACAATAAACATTCTTAATGACACTGTAAACAATTGGTCAGGTACAAGAGTGGATAACTTGAGTATTTCATTTGGCTTTGCCCACTACGATGATTATTCAAACTTAACAATTGAAGAGCTAACTAAAGAAGCCGATAAAGAAATGTATCTAATGAAGAAACATTACTATGACATCAAGTTTAATAGAATATAATGCTTATATGGAACAAAATAACTTTAATAAAGAAACAATAAAAGCTTTAAAAGAAGCAGAAAGAATCGCAAAAGACCCTAATGTTGAACATTATTCTGATGTGGAAGAAGCTTTAAGAAAATTAAAAGACATTTAGATATTGACCTATTAGATAACATTATTAGATGTTTATCCAAGGGGGAACCACTTCCAAAAAAGCATAAAGATCATGCACTTACAGGTAATTGGATCGGACATAGAGAATGCCATATTCTTCCGAATTGGCTTCTAATATATAGAATCGATGGTGATGTTTTGGTCTTAACATTAGCTCGCACTGGTTCTCACAGCGATTTATTCGGTAAGTAAAAGGTGAACATGTGTTCACCTTTTACTTAATCTTTTATAGGTGGGATAAAGTTTTCTATCGCACTCCTTAATTTTGGATGCTTAATCACAAAATGAATTGCAGGTGCCTTAGCCTTAGAAACCATAGCCCACTTACCCTCATGAATATGTATCTGAAGATTTCTAAATGTTTGTCCTGAGCTACATTTTAATTTATAGTTAGAATGTTTTTTCATGAATTCCTTAGATAAACTTAGATGCTCCTCATATTCCTCTTTATTATAAGTAATATCTTCTTCCCAAAAGATCCTTGATAATTCAAGTACTTGAGGACTATTTTCACTAAACATTGAAGGCACCTCATCCTCAATTATTTCATTCTCTAAAATGTGATTAACTCTTTCCCTTTGAATCTCTAAGTATTTTTTGATTTCATCTATATACTCAATATTATTTCTATCAAGAATCTTATATAACAATTCATCGCTGATAGTATATAAAGGTAGTGTTGATAAGATACTTCTTCTTTTACCTGTATTTGTCACGTCTTTTAATAAGAAAGTGTTGAGTTCGTTTCTTCGATTACTTCGATAAATTTCCATCAAAGGGTAAGCATTCTTAAGCATCTCATCAGCACGCTTTTGATAATACTCTAGCTCCTTCTTATTCTTAGTTAAATAATAACTTCCATCATTATGATAACCCGCAATGGCCTGACCGCTTAAAGCTGCAGCCCCAGATACCTTTAATAGATGTAAGAAAACATTACCTTGAACATTTTTAAAATAGTAAGGTGAAATTTGACCTGTCATATACATTGGTATCCAACTCTCTAGCCCCAACATCATCTCATCAAAATTTCTATCCACATTATGTATCTGATTTAGATGCAAGCCCTTCTTAAGCATCATCGCCAAGCCAAACATCCATTTCTTAGGAAATTCCTTATCCTTAGCCATCTCCTTAATCGGCATATCGCTGTACATTGTCACCGGTTCCATCGATTTAGAAAGAACAGCAGCCTTAATAAAATCTATTTCACTCTCCATCATTTCTTCTAAACCAAAATAAGTCTTAGATGAAGGGATTTGAAAAGGAACAGTAGGTACCTTAATCTCGTCAAAATTAATAACTTTGATATATTCATTTAAATCAAACTCGTCTAATTTATATAAGAAAGCCGATATCGTATCTCCCACTTCTTTTCCTTGACTCTCTAACAGCCAAATCTTTATCTTATTGTAGCGAATTGATAAATCGCCTATTTCCTCAACATCACAACCAATCAATTCCGCTACAGCAGCTATTTGAAGAGCCGTTTCCATTTCCCTGGCAACAAAAGAAGCTACACTAGAGGCAAACTGATCAACATCACCTGGTTTTCTACTACCATTTCTTATTCTAAAAATAGCTGAAGTATCATAGTTAATATATTGTGACAACTGACTCAAATTAATATCCAAGGCACTTATTAACGTATTAAAATTTTGTCTTAATAATTCCTTATCAGTAGCCACAAAATCTTCGCATTCTATAAAAGCCTTAGACACATTATCAATTTCTATTCCCTTATCCTTTGCCAACTTTGAAATCGCTTTACATAAGTTTTCAAAAGTTTTAGTACCAAGCTCTGGAACATGCCCACCATTTTTATATCTACTAAATGACGCAGGTGAAATACCCGAAATAGCACAAATATCTTTAGCACTACAAGAAAGAACTTCCATATATTCACTAAGTTGCTGATTAAATTTCATAATAGTCACCTTTCCTTATCTTAATTATAAGATACAAAAAATCTAATCTCATAATAGTCAATTGACTCTTATGAAAGAACCATAATCTGACCATGTCTCATATGAAATAATTACTATAGAAATCAAAGGAGGATGTTTATGGCTTTAATCAAATGTCCAGAATGTGGTAAACAAATGAGCGATATGGCAAGTAGTTGCCCTCATTGTGGTTACACCAAAAATATTAATCAAAATAGTAGTAAGAAATCTAAACCTAAAAATTCTAAGAGTAAATTTAGTATTAAGTACTTAGTCATAATTGTTGTCTTGTTGGTTGGTGGCTATATGCTTTATAGTAAACCAAGTCAAGGTGATGATGTACAGCCTGGTGGTGATATACAGCCAAACGCCAATGGCAATTATGAATTCAATCAAAATGGTAAATACTTTGAGTTTCCAAGCAACTATAAAGCTTATATAGATACTGACGGAACCATCTATGTTGGTCAATATATTGACGATAGTGGTGCTCTAATTCCATACATTTCAATTGAAAAATATACTGGCTATACAAATCCTGTAGATATCTTAAATGAGCTTTATGAACTATTAGTCAAGGAATACCCTGATACTAGCATTGTCATCGACCTAGTAAATGGACAAATAAATGATAAAGATGTCTATGGTGCTTGTTTCGGCTATACATCAAATGGTCATTATGTAATCGATAATAGATACGCCTTCCTGATTGGCAACAGTATGTATTTAATAACCACTAAAGAAGAAAATCAAAATACCGATGAAATCAACAATGTATGTACATTAATAATCGAAAGTTTGAAGGAGACTAACTAATATGGCACTAATCAAATGTAAAGAATGCAATCATGAAATATCAAGTACGGCAGAATTTTGTCCACATTGTGGTTATAAGAATGATGTTAGAACCTGTCCTGAATGTGGTGCACTAGTCAAAGAAGACGATGAAATTTGTAAGGAATGCGGTTATCCTCTTAAACAAGAAACCAATTCGAATATTATTACAGAAAATCTAGATAAGATAACAGGAGCCCAAAGTAAAAAATACGTAACTTTTAAAGATTTATTTAAAAATACTTTTAACAAACATACTGAAGAAGATCTTGATGCCTTGTTTATATGTGGTGGTGATACAACAACACCAAAGATTAAAAACCTAGACCCTAGAAACGTCAGTGCCTGGGTCTATCTTAAAATATTATTATTTTTTATCGTTGCCTACATTCCAGTTCGAATTGGCTTTATTAGCTTTGGTAACTATAACTTCTTACCTGCAATGGTAATACTGGCAGCCTTCGCTATACCATTTGCGGTACTTATGTTTTTCTTTGAGATTAATGTCTTTAGAAACATTCCATTCTATAAGATAATGAAATACTTTGTATGGGGTGGTGCATTAAGCTTAATAGTAGCCATCCTATTCTTCACATTAAACTTTAATTACGACATCGCTACCTTTGACGGTGCCCTAATGGTAGGCTTAGTTGAAGAAGTAGCCAAGGCAACAATAGTCGCATTCTTCTTATTCAAAAGTAAAAGAAGCAACTATATCCTAGATGGACTACTTATTGGATCAGCCGTTGGCGCAGGCTTTGCGGCCTTTGAAACAGCTGGCTACATCCTAAGATGGTTCTTACAATCAGGTGTCGATTCAATGTTACAAGTAATAATATTAAGAGGCTTCCTTGCCCCAGGTGGACATGTTGTTTGGGCAGCCATTGAAGGTGCAGCCCTAATGTATGTCAAAGGCTTTGACAAACTTGATAAGAAACACCTAAACGATAAAAGATTCCTTCTTACTTGTTTAATCCCAATAATACTTCATGGTATCTGGGACATGCCAATACCTTCACCATTTGCCATTGTTCAAATTATACTTACAATCATCGCATGGCTTGTGGTTATCTACTTCATCAATCTAGGCTTAAAACAAGTTGATGATGCCAAAGTTTTAGAACTAAAGAAAGAAGACACTATACAAGAATAGAGATATCAAAGAATTAAAATAAGACTACGCAATCGTAGTCTTATTTTAATTTTCCACTAACTTGATACATCCTATCATCATCAATAGATACATAGACATCAAGATACTTAGACATTATCTTAGCTAATTCACTAGCTTTTATTAAACCATTTGATATAGAACTAGCTACACCTTCATGATGATGATTAATACGTTCCCTACTCATTCCATGGGCAATAGTTAAAGTACCATCCTTATTTAATAAAGTAGCTAAGTGCTTAATCAAAGCCTCAGGATCAATGAAATGAGGAAAGGCATTATAAACAATTATTCGATCAAACTTACGATTATCTAATTCTTCCACATCACCCCAGATAAATTCAATATTTTTAAACTTATCACTCGCAATTTCAATCATCTTCTTTGATAAATCAATACCCGTAGGATGCGCTCCTCTATCTAAATAATAAGGAATCATCACACCCGTACCACAGGCCACATCCAAGACTGTATTGCCTTTTTCAACCTTGGCATTATCCAAAATAGTCTTAATGATTAAGTCATCCTTAATCATTTCTTCATCCCAAGAAGAAGCTGCTCTATCAAAAAAAGCTTCAATACTATTCTTATCCATTAAATAAGCTTAGCCTTCTTTAACGCAAAATAAATAACTGGAATAAAAATAATTTGAATAATAATACCAGGTAAACCAGTCACAAATAAGCCAGTTACCCAAAGGGTTATAGAATAAGAACCCTTCGCAAAAATAAGAGCCTTAGAAACACCACTTACTACTCTACCTAGTAACATTGCACCAACTAAAGAAGTATAAACCTTACAAGTTTCATTCTTAACTGGAAGAAAATTCATAAGTAAACCAGTAAATAAACCATAAGCAGCTAACTCAATTACCATTTGAGGTAAGTAACCAATACCTGGCATAGCTGTAATCAAATAAGACATAACAGGACCTGCAATACCACACAATAAACCATATGGCCAACCAGCAACCAAACCACAAAGTAATACTGGAATATGCATTGGTAAATAAATAGAACCAGCATTAGGAATCGCATGGAATGCCATAGGAAGTACTACACACATCGCAATCATAATTGCACAAATTATTGCCTTTTTAGTATTTGTCATAAAATTCCCCCTTATAAAAACATAAACAATAATAATATTAAAACACTCATAAGTAGAATGTAATAATCACAATTTTTTAAAGAAACATCAAACTTAATTCTTCGATCTTTCTTAAGTTCAATACCCCTGCTTATTAGCGCAAGAGCTAAATCATCAGCTCTTTTAAATGCTGAAATAAAAACCGGAACCACAAACGGTACAATTGAAGTTGCCCTGGTAATAAGATTTTTACTATCAAG
Source organism: uncultured Erysipelotrichaceae bacterium (assembly GCA_934675465.1). Taxonomy (GTDB): domain Bacteria; phylum Bacillota_I; class Bacilli_A; order Erysipelotrichales; family Erysipelotrichaceae; genus Colivicinus. The sequence goes on from CAKUQM010000019.1 coordinate 12,509, forward strand.
CTTGGCCCCTCTAGCTATCTGAGCCTTTCTTATCATCTCAGCCTCTTCAAACAATGTAGGAATAAAAGTCAAAGAAATAGAAAGAATCATCGAAATCTCATAAACATTCAAACCAGCAAATTGTAAAGGATAAAGAAACATCTTAATACCCTTTGTAAGATCTAAAGGACTAGTAGTACTTAATAAGATTGTTGTAATCATAATCAGCAACAACATCTTGCCAACCACATTAATCCCTTGTACTAAACCCAAATATGAGGGACAAAAGATAAGAAACTTAAAGTAAGCATCCTCTCTTGAAAAGAAACAGAAGTTCATTAGAAAGACCACTACACAAAACTTTAAAGTTTTCGTCAAAGAACCTGTAATACTATCAATATCAATATTAGATGCCTTTATACAAATACCTACGATGATTAGCCACACTAAATAAGACTCTAATCCTTGTGTCTTAATTACCGCAATCATCATAATAATTAAAGTAATAATCTTGGTAAACGCATCACACTTATGAAAGATAGAATCACCCTTGAAATAAGAACCAATCGGTAAACTATTCATGCGCATACCTCTTTTCTATTTCATCAATTAAATCAGCATACTTGATGCAACTAAGATTTAACTTCTCACTTATCCTTCTAACATAAGAAACATCAATACCATCACTTAATAATTTTTGATAGTCCTTAAACACTATCTCAGGCTTTCCATCCTTATAGATAGAACCATCTTTTAAGATAATCACCCTTTTGGCATACTCACAAATCACATCACTACTATGAGAAATCATAATGATGGTAGTACCTTCTTTATTTAATTTAATAAGTATTTTAATCAAAGAATCCTTACCATCTTTATCTAAACCTGCGAAAACTTCATCTAATATCAAGACCTTAGGCTTTCCTACTAATACCCCAGCTATCGCTATCTTTCTTTTTTCACCAATAGAAAACTCTAAAGGTGATTTGTCTTTGACATCAGAGTAATTGAAACCTAAATATTCCAAAACCTCCCTAATTTGACCCTCATCCTTAATACCCTTATTCTTTAGGATAAAGCCAACATCTTTTTCAACCGTAGACTCAAACAGTTGCTTCTCCACAAACTGAAAAATTACCCCGATATCATCCCTTTTTAACCCAACATAGTTAAGCTTTCCACTTGTTGGTTTAACAAGTGAAGCCAATATATCCAATAAAGTGGACTTACCACTACCCGTCTTACCAATGATTCCTACAAAGTCACCATCTTCTATTCTTAAATTTATATTCTCTAAAGCCTTAATAGTCTTAAGATAAGTAAAAGACACATTCCTTAATTCAATTGACATAAGGCCTCCACCAACTCATCTTCATTAATTGGACACTTTTTCAGCTCAATTCCACGCTCTTTTAAATCATGATAAATACGAACACACAAGGGTACTTCAATATTGTTAGAGCTAAGTAAATCAACATCACTTAACACATCACGAGTATTGCCATCCGTTATAATATTTCCATCACTTATAAGCACGACTCTATCAGCCCTAATAGCCTCATTAACATCATGAGTAATCATAATAATAGTCTTACCCTTTTTATGTAGTCTATCGATGATATTTAAGACATCCTCTTTGCCCTTAGGATCCAACATAGTTGTAACTTCATCAAAAATAATCGTATCCAAATCAGCAGTTAAAATACCTGCTATCGCAATCCTTTGTTTCTGGCCACCAGACAAGAAATGAGTTGATCTATCCTCAAACCCTTCCATGTCTACATCAACTAAAGCTGATTTAATACGCATATCAACATCACTCTTATCTAGATTCTCAGGATAAAAAGCTAAATCTTCCCTCACCACAGAAGAAACAAATTGATTATCAGGATTCTGGAAGACCATTCCTACATATCTATTTAAATCAGATAAATTGTTACCTACCCTAATGCTTCCTTCATTTGGTTTTAAAATACCATTTAAACATCTAGCCAAAGTAGACTTACCACTACCGTTCTTACCTAAGATACAAAGATATTCACGCCTTTCAATACTTAAAGAAAGCTTGTTTAACACAAGCTTATCATCATAGGCATAACTTAAATCTTTTATCTCTATAAAAGCCATAAAAAGATTATACCCATCCTATTATTGTTTTATAAGCCCCAAGGGGGTTTAGAATATCCTATCGATAAAATATCTTATAAACCTATCACTATCATAGATTTCAGGATGCCATTGCACAGCATAGATATTATCGCCCTCAATAGCTTCAATATATCCCTCATCCGACTTAGCAATCGCTCTTAACCCTTTGCCCAAATCTTTAATAATTTGATGATGAAAACTATTTACCTGAAGTTTATCTTCTTTGTATATATCATATATAAAACTATCTTTTTCCACATTAACAAAATGCTTAGTATCACTATGACCACCAATGTCTTGATACAAAGTGCCACCAAAGGCCACATTAATTATTTGTAGACCCCTACATATTCCAAGAATTGGCTTTTTAGCAGAGTGAAAAGCTTTAATATAGAAAATATCTAAATCATCAATGAAATCAAAACATTCCTTTGCCCCATTAAAATCCTCACCATAATTCTTAGGATCAACATCACAACCTCCTGGTACAAACAAACCATCACAGGTTTCCAAAATAAAATCCTTTTCCAACTCACATGTAACAGGAATTAATATCACATTATTGTCATTAAACATTCTCACATTGGCATTATTCACATAATAGTAACCACCACCAAAGTCTTGTTTAATAAATCTTGTAGTAACCGCAATCTTTAACATACAACAAATTCCTCAAATTTCGAATCTTTCATATTTGTTATAACTCTTTTTAACATAAATAAAGTAAAAAATGGTAAAGTAAGCACATTATTAGCTACACCAATATTGTTGTTGGAAAACTTAATACCATATTTAATCTCACTAATTTTCTTATCTTCAATCACCGCATTAAGCGATCTAGCACTACCCTTATTCGCCTTAATCTCAATAGGTACGATATTATCTTTTAATCTAATCAAGAAATCTAATTCTGTTCTTGAATCCTCGCTTCTATAGAAGAACAATTCATAACCCTGTTTCACTAAAGCCTCAGCCGCAAAATTCTCATATAAGGCACCCTTATAAACACCTAAATTCTTATCAATTAATAAATCATTTCTACTATCTTCATCCATTGAAGAAACAAGTAATGAAGTGTCCGCAAAATAAATACGATAATTATTAGGATTCTCATTACCCTTTAAAGGTAGAACCAATGAATTTAAACAATGGCCAACATTCACAACACCCGCATCAGCCAGCCATTGAGCACAGCCTTCATATTGATTAGCCCTAGCCCCATGTCCTAATTTGGTAATTTGAAACTTTGGATTATCTTTACCAAGTTGAGAAGCAACATGCAAATACATATTCTCAACTCTACTTGCATCCAAGCCTTCTACGTACTTTCTAATATCATCTAAATAATCCTGATACAACTGATTTTGTCTGTTAGGAATACCTGAATAATTACCCTGTTCTATATAAGTAGACACAATCTTTGGCATACCACCAACCAATATATATTCCATAAACAAAGAATTCATCTTATCTAAAACCAAATCAGAATAAGGCTTTAACTCTAAGACATTATTCATTAATGTATTAATAATACTGTCATCATATCCTTTTGCCCATAAGAACTCTTCAAAGTCTAATGAATACATGGTGATATCTTCTTTGTATCCTATACTTGCATCATTTTTCACCGGGCACGAAACTGAACATATCACATCAAACCTTTTATCCAACGCAAAGAACTTCAAAGATGTTGTCGCATCCATATATTCTTGTACTTCATCAAGGAAAATTAGCGTATTTCCAGGTATAAATTTAAGATTAGAGTTAAGAATAGATAGCTCCAAAACAATGGAATCAACACTAAAACCATTTCTAAATATTCGAGTATATTCAGGATTAGAAATAAAATTAATCTCAATTACACTCTCATAATTCTTCTTGGCAAATTCCATTATTGAAGTAGTCTTACCTATTTGTCTAGCTCCCCTAATTATTAAAGGATTATGTTCCCTATTTTTCCACTCTACTAAGATATTATCTATTTTTCTCTTTAACATAGGCCCTCCAACATTTTTTACGTACCTTTATACAATATTATTAACATTTTTCGCGTATCTTTAGACCTATATAATCACATTTTTTACATTGTTTTTATCATATCCAACAACATTTTTTACGTTCACTTAAAAAGATCGCCGACTTTTCGTACATTCGATAGTCAGCGGTCTGATTTTCAGTATTCTTTTTTGTCTTCAGTTAGACAAACTTGAATTTATCGAAATGATTATTGATTGTCGTATTCCTCTCGCTCGGATTTTGGAAAAGCATTGCCCCAATAATGATACGATAACTCATCGAGTGTTTTAAATATGACTTCATTTTTGGGATTGGTTATTGCTATTTTGACATCACCACCCCAATATCGAAACCTTTCTTGACATATCCCACAGGCCGTCAAAATTTTGAAATCGTCATTTTCGCTATCTCTAGAAACACATAATGAATGTGTAATACGCAAATTGAACTTTTGAGCTTCACACATGGCTCCAGTTTCCATGCACAAACCTGCCCCAGCATTAAAAGATTCTAAAGCTACAGATATTAGATACTGTTGGTCTTCTGTAAAAATAACAGTGCAACCACCCAGGCCGCTTGGGAATCTTTTATTAACAAATTCTGTGGCTTTTTGGTACATTTGTAGTCCGATTTCAATATCATTCATGGGAATTTCCTCCTTGTCAAATTCCGATTTATTGCATAATTATCGTACTCAAATAATACCATGAATCTTACCAACATTTCTTCCACAACTGAAATATACAAAGAAGAGCCATATCAGCTCTTCTTAGTCCATCTATTATATTCATCATCAGTAGCTAGTACTGTATGAGTATCACTCAACTTATGATAAGTACCAAGAGTATAATCAACACCCTCCTTTTCCTTATCATAAGTAAGGGCAACTCTAGTCTTCTCTAAAATAGGATTAGGATGAGGAATAGCACTCAACAATGACTTAGTATAGGGATGAATCGGATTAAAGAAAATCTCATCAGTAGTACCTGTCTCTACAATATGACCTAGATGCATAACACCAATACGATCTGAAATATACTTAACCATACTCAAATCATGGGCAATAAACAAATAAGTAGTACCTAGTTCATCCTGTAAATCCTTCATCATATTAACAACCTGAGCTTGAATAGAAACATCAAGTGCTGAAATACACTCATCAGCTATTACAAGCTTAGGATTCATAACCAAGGCTCTTGCGATACCAAGTCTTTGTCTTTGACCACCAGAGAACTGATGAGGGAAACGAGTAGCCTGTTCCCTAGAAAGACCTACCTTATCCAAAATACGATAAACCTTTTCTTCTAAATCCTTCTTATCCTTATAATCCTTATGAATCTCAAGACCTTCCGCAATAATCTGTGAAGCCTTCTTACGAGGATTTAAACAAGCCATTGGATCTTGGAAAATCATCTGCATATTCGTTCTTAAATACTTCTCAGTTTCCTTATCCATCTTCCCTGAAATATCCTTACCATCAAAGATAATCTTTCCATCAGTTGGATCATATAAACGAATAATTGATCTGCCTGTTGTTGACTTACCACTACCAGACTCACCAACAAGACCATAAGTCTCGCCCTCATAAATCTTAAAACTGATACCGTCTACTGCCTTAGTTGTAAAGGTCTTAGAAATGGGGAAATATTGTTTAAGACCATCTACCTCAAGTAATACTTTCTTATTATCTAGCATAATCGGCAGCCTCCTTCTTCATCTTATCAATTCTAATTTTTAAATCAGCTGGCATCTCAACCTTAGGAGCACGAGGATCACATAACCATGAACAAACACGATGTTGACCACCAACATCAAACATAGGTGGTTCTTCCTCATAATCAATCTTTAAGGCATAAGGATTTCTAGGGGCAAACGCATCACCCTTAATCTTAGTCATTAGGTTAGGTGGGGTACCTGGTATTGCGAAAAGACGATCAGAATTAGTGTCAATATCAGGCATACTAGCCAATAAACCCCAAGTATAAGGGTGACGCGGATCATAGAATATCTCATTGATAGAACCCTTTTCCACGATTCTACCTGCATACATAACAGCTACATAATCAGCTACCTTAGCTACAACACCTAAGTCATGGGTAATATAAATAACTGAAATGTTCTTTTCATTTTGAAGTCTCTTAATTAATTCAAGAATTTTAGCCTGAATAGTAACATCAAGCGCAGTTGTAGGCTCATCACAAATAAGAATATCAGGATCACAAGCTAGGGCAATCGCAATAACTACTCTTTGTCTCATACCACCTGATAATTCATGAGGATACTGTTTAAATCTTTTCTCAGGATTTTCAATCCCTACCTCAGACAACAATTCAATAGTCCTTTTTTTAGCTTCCTCTCTACTAACGTGTTGATGCTCCAACATTGGCTCCATAATCTGTTTACCAATAGTCATTGTAGGATCTAAAGAAGTCATTGGATCTTGAAACACCATAGCAATCTTTTTACCACAGAACTTATATCTAATATCCTTTTGAGACATCTGAACCAAATCAACTGATTGTTCATTGCCGTTATCATCAGTATAGTTATAAATAATAGAACCAGAATCAATCATGCCATTAGAATCTAGAATACCCATGATAGTCTTAATAGTAACTGACTTACCACTACCAGATTCACCTACAATCGCAACTGTTTCACCCTTAAATAAGTCAAAACGAATACCTCTTATCGCATTAACAATTCCATAGTTAGTCTTAAAAGAAATATTTAAATCTCTAATAGATAAGACACGATCTTTTTTATCACGCTTAAATTTTTCTGACATACAAGACCTCCTACTTATTATTCATCTTAGGATCAAAGGCATCCCTTAGACCATCTGCGAACAAGTTAAAACACAACATCAATAAAGCTAACACGACAACTGGAATCAACAAGATATGAGGGAATGTAGTCATTGACTTATATCCATCTGAAACCAAAGAACCAAGAGATGCCAAAGGGGCAGGCACACCTAGTCCTAAGAAAGACAAGTAAGCTTCCAAGAAAATCGCATTAGGAATTGAAAACATACTAGTAACGATAACCTGACCAAAGATATTTGGTAGGATATCATTCACAATCAAAGAAAATTTAGAAGCGCCAAGCGTTCTAGAAGCCAAAACATATTCCTGTTCCTTAACCTTTAAAACCTGAGCTCTAGCAAGTCTTTCCATACCAATCCAACCTGTAATCATAAGTGAAAAGATAATGGAAATAACACCTTGTGGTAGTACTAAACCTAAAAGTGTAACTACAACAAGTGTTGGCACGCCATTAAGAATTTCCGCAAAACGTTGCATAAACATATCAACCTTACCACCAAGGAAACCTGAAACAGTACCATATACCATACCAATCAAGATATCAATCACAACAGCCGCAAAGGCAATCAATAATGAAACTCTAGTACCTTCCCAAACACGAGTGAAGATATCTCTACCTTGAGTATCGCTACCAAACCAATAATAAACATTAGACAAGTCACCTGTATATTGACTAACACCCTTGTATTTACCATTAAAGATACCAATCTTCTCTAACACTGGAATTCTAGGTGTTAAACATTCCTGACCATGGATAATTGACTTATAAGTATGTTCATTCATACCAGGACCAACTAAGGCAAAAACAATAATGATGATAACAATAATAGCACCAACAAGAGCACCCTTGTTCTTCTTAAAGTTACACCAAACATCCTTAGCATATGATGTAGCCTTATAGTTAGTATCAACTAGCTTATCATCCTTCTCATGGGCAAAAGTGAAATCATCAGCGCTAAATTCACGATTATAAATAGTCATTATTTGCCCTCCTTACTAACACGGATTCTAGGATCAATAACCCCATATAAGATATCCACTATAAGCATCATCACAATATACATTGCCGAATAGACAAAGGCACAAGCGATTGTAACGTTATAGTCATTTTGTTGAATACCTGAAATCATAAGAGAACCGATACCTGGAATACCAAAGATCTTTTCGATAACACTTGATCCTGTCATCAGATTGACAAGAATTGGTCCCATAACCGTAATTACAGGAATCAAAGTATTTCTAAGTGCATGTTTAATTATCATCTTATAGTTCTTAACACCCTTTGATTGAATAAGTAGGATATAGTCACTACCTAAGACATCAATCATTTCAGATCTTGTAAATCTTGCAATGTTGGCAATTGGTGAAACTGACAAAGCTACTGCAGGTAATACAAGAGACGCAAAAGGTGTCTTTAAATTATATAGAATTGGAAACCACTTTAACTTATAAGCGATAAAGTAACATAACAACAAAGCGCACACATAAGATGGAACCGATACACCAATTACTGAAATAGCAGAACATAAGTTATCAATCCAAGTATTATGATTAAGTGCTGATAAGATACCAAGTATTAGACCAATAATAGTACCGATTACCATAGCCATTAAACCAACTAGAATTGAAATACCAAGACGATCTTTAATCATTGAACTAATTGGGAAGTTCTTATTGATCGCATAAGATACACCCAAGTCACCTGTTAACATGTTCTTAACATATAGGAAGAACCTGACAATAATTGGTTGATCCAATCCATATTTTGCATATAGTAATGCCCTTTGAGCTTCTGTTAGTTTTTCATCATTAAATGGTGAACCAGGCATCTTGTCCATTAAGACAAACAATACCAATAGAATTACTAACAGTGTTGCCAGTGACATCATAATTCTTTTAAATACATATTTTTTCATACTTTTTCCCCTTTTAAACAATTAGAGCGATTGTTAAACCGCTCTAATTATCAGTAAGTTTTTTTAATTTGTTTTACTTAACAACAATATGACGATAGTTATCAACTGCAGCAGAGTGGAATTCAATACCAGAAATGCTTGGAGAAATTAACATCGCACCACCAGCTTGGAATACAGGAACTACACCAGCATCATCTTGAACTAATACTTTCTCAGCTGCCAAGAATTCATTCCATCTTTCAAGAGCACTTACAGTACCTGATTCAGCCTTTTCAATATGTTCATCATAAGCAGCACTAGCATAACCACCTTGGTTATTAGAAGTATTTGAACTTGTAAACAAATCCATATAAGTTTGAGGATCACCATAGTCAGGACCCCAACGAGTCAATGCTACATCGAATGTATAAGCTCTTTGTAGAGTTAATCTTTCTTTCTTAGGCTTACCATTTAAGTTAACAGTGAAACCAACTTGTTCTAAGTAATATTGAATTTGTTCAGCAGCCTTAATTACTGAATCACCCTCATCTGTACCATATAGTAATTCAATAGTTACATCATGACCTAATTCAGCCTTACCAGCTTCATATAATTTCTTAGCTTCTTCAACGTTGTAGTCAACCAACTTACCATTATCATCACGGAAGTCAGCACCTGTTTCTGGGTTACCAGCTAATTGAATTGGAACAATACCTTCAGCGGCAACAGAACCATCATTTAAGGCTGTAGCGATAGCTTCTCTATCTAGTGCTAATGACATAGCCTTTCTGATATTAGTATTCTTTAAATCTTCCTTAGTACTATTGTTGATATTTAACAACAAGTAGAATAAGTAACCTTGTAGACGATCTACATAACCCTCTTGACCCTTATTGGCATTTACTTGTTCACCAGATAAGATAACTGTTTGAAGATTACCACTTTCATATTCTAGAAGAGATGTTTGAGTATCAGCGATGATACGGAAGACAACCTTCTCAGCACCATTTTTAGCTACATAATTATCATGATCCCAATAAGTATCACTTAAATCGAATTCAAATGAATAACCAGCAGTCCAACCTGTAAAGTTGTATGGGCCACAGTTCAATACGTTTTCAACAGATAATGCGTATTGATCACCACAGCTCTCAACAAACTTTTGATTTGCAGGGAAGAATGGAGGGAATGCCATAAGAGATAGGAAGAAACCAGTAGGCTTAGTTAATGTAACTTCTAGAGTCTTTTCATCAAGAGCCTTAACACCTAAGTCTTCTTTAGTTAAACCACTTTCTGTATCATAACAGTTACCATTTACGATATTAGCTGTTTCCATAATCCAGTTATATTCACTTGCAATCTCAGGATCAACTACTCTTTGCCAGCCATAGACGAAGTCTTGTGCTGTAACTGGATCACCATTTGACCAGTTCGCATCGTCCCTAATCTTAAATGTATATACTAGACCATCATCACTGACAGTATAGCTTTCAGCTAAATCTGGAATAGGATTTTGATTAGCATCTAGTTCCATTAGACCTGCAAGACACATAGTTTGGGCAATAAATGATGTACCATCTGTTGCCACCGCAGTATCCATAGAAATAACATCCATAGAAGATACAACAGTTACTGTCTTATCAGCATCTGTATCACCAGTATCATCTCCTTGTCCACCACAGCCAACTAACAGCAGCAGAGCAAGAAGTAATGTAAATAACTTTTTCATTTACATGTCCTCCCTTTTTAATGGTTTTATTTTAGTTTCTTTGAAAATATGTGTCAATAAAAATAGTAAATATTTTCATTGTATTTTGAAACTTTTTTCATTTTATTAATTATTAAAAGATCGTCTAATAACGCCTATTTATAAGGATTTCAGAAATTTGTCGGAGTAAATCTCACCTTTTTGTCGGAGTAAATCTCACCTAAAATGTAAAAATCGTAATATTGATGAAAGATATTTTCATCATTTTTCCGCCATTTGGCCTAATTAAAAGGGCTAACTAGAGCCCCCCCATAATTAATTCAAATCCAAATACTTCTTACAACCCTTAGTAGTCAACCAACGATACAACAAGATACTTACAATAAGAGTTACCAACATCCAAATCAAATAATAGATTGTGATATCCCACCCTTGTTTCACTGTAACCACACTAAGCGCAATAAATATAATTGGATATATCCAGCCACCAATTGCTGCCAACATAGAACAACCGCTTTGTTTAATAACAGTTATTTCATTAGTCCAATGTAGTGTCGGCATCAAGACATTTAATGTTACATTCATCAAAGAATAGAAGATGCCAGCTATTAATATTGCCAATAATATGATTGGATTAATCTTTAATATCACACAAACAATTAAACCTGTAATAAGTGCAGGTATTATTGTCAACAGGCAATGAAAGACTACCTTAGACAACAAGATATCCTTGGTATCTACTGGCAAAGACTTAGTTATCCAAATATTCTTACCTTCTAAAGAGACAGAGCACGCTCCCATAAAGTTTGTTGAAATCAAAAAGAAGAAAACAGCCATAATTCCTACATTTATATATTTACCTTCAATATAAGGAAACATCTGAAAGAAGATATCTTTCTTCACAATAATAACAAACATCAACACAATCATAAAAACTGAGCCCATGCTTGCATTAAGCATATAAGCAGAACTAGATGTAAACCTAGCTAATTCTTTCTTAACCAAAGAAGAGAATACGCCTCTCTGTCTTATATCTAATTTTTTAACTTTTAATTTTTCTATCCTTTTAGTAGCACTTAAAATCTTAAGAAAAGACTTCTTCAATAAGTACCATACCAAAGTAAATAAAGCTACTGAAATTATTATAGTGATTAATAAATACAAGAAATTGCCAGTACAAGCTTTTCCTAAAAGATATAAAAGATAAACCTTATCCTTTAAGATATCGCCATAAAATAAAGCATTTTCTAAGAAACTCTGTAAAGCCACACTAGCCTTATAATAGACAAAATAATAAATGCCAATAAACAATAATGAAGCTATAGCTGTGATATAACTCTTATTCTTTAATTTAGTACTTAGCTTAGCTACTACATAACCCAAGGCACAGCTTAAAGTTAAGATAAATAATGTCAATTGAATAAAGAACAATAAAGAACTTATTAATACTTTAAAACTAAAATCATTCATTAAATAAACAATAATAGTAGGAATAAAGACAACACCGGCATATATAACATCCATCACATATGTCGCAAAGATTCTAGATATTAAAATACTTCTAACTGGTAGAGGTAGCGACAACAACATATCATTGTCCTTAGCCATATATAAACTAGAATAAGTAGTAAAGACAGTCCCAAAAACACCCATCACAATACTCATCAAAGCCATCAAGACAAAATATAACCAATCTAGTCCATAGATATTCAAAGTAGCACACATACTATTAGCTAGTACCCCAAACATCATACCAAGAATGCCAATCATTACTGCCACAAAACCAATAAAGCACAAAATAATATTTGCCTTAGATCTAGCCTTATTCTTCTTAGTATTATAAAAATATGACTTGAAAATTTGTTGAAGCTCTTTCTTAATTAATAGCTTAGTCACAAACATCACCTTCTAATTCTAAGAACACAGTCTCTAAAGAAGCATCACCCTTAATCTCTTCCATCGTACCCGATTTAACAAGCTTACCGTCTTTAATAATCGCAACCTTATCGCATAACTTTTCAGCCACTTCTAAGACATGAGTAGAAAAGAATATCGCATTACCATTTTCACAAAATTCCTTCATCATCTCCTTTAATAAATGAGAAGCCTTAGGATCCAAGCCTACAAAAGGCTCATCCATTAAGATCAGCTTAGGTTCATGAAGCCATGCCGAAATAACTGCCAACTTTTGTTTCATACCATGAGAATAAGAAGCTATAGGCTGCCCCAAATCATCCTTAATCTCAAATAAAGTACTATACTTATCAATCAATTCTTTTCTTTTAGCGCCATCAATCTTAAAAATATCGCCAATAAAACTAAGATACTGAATACCTGTCATAAATTCATACAAATCAGGATTATCAGGAATATAAGCAATTTTCTTTTTGCACTCTAATGGATTAGTTTTAATAGAATCGCCATCAATTAAAATATCACCCTCATCAAAATCATGAATACCAACAATACACTTTAAAGTAGTAGTCTTACCAGCCCCATTATGCCCAATAAAGGCACAAATCTCGCCACCATTAATTTTCAAAGACAAATCATCCACTGCCTTTTTATCTCCATAGAACTTACTTAAGTGAGAAATCTCTAACATACCAATGTCCTCCACAAATAATATGATATTACATTAAATAAAATTCTTATGTAAAATATCGTATGTTGTAAAAATATGGCCATAATATGAAAATAGAGTGTATATAAATACACTCTAATCTCTTAAAATTCTCTCGATATGAATAGCTAGATAACCTATTTCAACCCTAGGAATAACAATTTTCCCCAAGTTCTCAATCTCTCTTATAACTTCACTTGCGATATCATAAGAGGACTTAAAATTATCTAATGCATAATCATTCATATCTAGATTTAATATTTCATTATTCTTAATACGATAAAACATATATTTTAGATGAACTAAGAAACGAGCATAAGAACTAGATTCCTTATTTAGACTCACGCCACATAGCTTTTCCAACAGTAAGAGTGCATTATCAATAATCATCGCCGTCTGCATCGAATCAGCTACATTCTCCTGTCCTAGAGCACTATGAATATGTAAAGTGATATAAGCTATCTCATCATCATTAATCTTAACATTTAACTTATCTTCAATAATCTTCGCGCCCTTAACAGCTACCTTATATTCATCTGTATACAATAGGGAAATGTCTTTACTAAAAGGATTAACAATATCAACTCTATTTTCCATACGCTCAATCGCAAAAGCTATATGATCGGCTAAGGCAAACTGAATCATCCTATCAACATTCTTAAACTCAAGCTCCGCCTCATTTAGAATAAGCTCTGCAATCTCTAGATAAATTGGATCAACACTTTGGGTAACTTCCTTAATCTTATCATTGGTATAAAACTTCTTAGCACCATCGATTTCTTCAAATAGGCAATCAACTTTCTTACCAAAACCAACTCCTGTACCTAGGAAAATTACTTCAATATTTTTATCTTCATCGTATGCCAACAAAGCGTTATTATTAATAACCTTTTCTACCCTATACATTTCTTCCCCTATCTTGTTACGTCTATTATTATATCATTAGCCTTGCTGTCACCCATCTTAACAACCTTAAGTTTACTGTCAGCTTCAAGATTTGTGAACACCATAGGTGTCGCAGTACTTAAACCCTTACTCTTAATAAAGTCTAAATCTACTTCAGCTAATAAATCGCCCTTCTTAATTGTTTGGCCATTTTCAACCACTACATTAAAACCTTCACCATTTAAAGTAACTGTATCCATACCAATATGAAGTAAGATTTCAGTTCCCTTATCACTCACCATACCTATCGCATGTTTAGTACCAAAGACAAACGATACCTTACCATCAACTGGAGCATAGAACTTATTGTTAGTAGGGAAAATAACTAAACCCTTACCCATCATCTCACTGGCAAAAGTCTCATCTGGTGCCTCAGACAATAAAGCTACCTTACCATCAACAGGACAAACAACAGTTTCACTTTCCTTATCACTAGTTTGACGAGCCAAGTATTCTTCTAAATCAGACTTAATAACAGTAACTGTAGGACCATAGATAACTTGAATTCCATTACCTTTTTTAACAACACCCTTAGCACCAGTTGCCGTTAAGATACCTTCATCAACCTTACTTGCATCATAAACTGTACATCTAAGTCTTGTAATACAGCAGTCAACATCACTAATATTAGACTTACCACCCAAGCCCTTAGTAATCATCTCGCTGATTTCATCGTTAGTCTTAGCAACACCACCTTCAGCAGTATTATTCTTAGCCTCTAAATCTTTTCTAGTATAAAGCTTAACCTCACTATCATCATCCTCTCTACCAGGAGTCTTTAGATTCATTTTCTTAATCAATAATGTAAATACCAAGTAATAAACAATAAAGTAAACAACACCAACAACGACAACCATAATCCAGTTAGTCTTTGCGTTACCTTGCATAATACCGAACAACGTAAGGTCAATTAGACCACCAGAGAAAGTCATACCAACACCAACTTTAAGAATATGCATAAGCATATAAGCAAGACCAGCACCAAATACATGAATAATATATAGAATTGGAGCTACAAATAAGAAAGTAAATTCAATTGGTTCTGTAATACCTGTAAGCATAGAAGTTAAAGCTGCAGACATCAATAAACCACCAACAACCTTCTTCTTTTCAGGCTTAGCAGTATGATACATAGCCAAAGCAGCACCAGGTAAACCAAAGATCATTAGTGGGAACTTACCCGACATGAAACGAGTAGCTTCTGTATTAAACACTGTAGTTGTAGGATCAGCCAATTGGGCAAAGAAAATATTTTGAGCACCCTCAACAGTAACGCCACCAACAACGGCAGTACCACCAACGGCAGTTTGCCAGAATGGCAAATAGAACACATGGTGTAGACCAAATGGAAGAAGAGCTCTTTCCATAATTCCATACAACAATGTACCTGCATAACCAGAACTTCTTACCACATTACCTACTGCATAAATACCCTCTTGGATGTGTGGCCAAATGAAGAACATCACAATACCAACAATTAGATAAACAAGTGTTGAAATAATAGGCACAAATCTTGAACCGCCAAAGAAAGATAATACTTGAGGTAGTTGAATCTTATAGAACTTATTATGCAAAGCAGCAACACCAAGACCTACAATAATACCGCCAAAGACACCCATTTGTAGTGATTCAATGCCAACTACATTTGTAAGAGAACCAGCAGGTAAAGAATCGCCAATACCTGTAATCTTTAACATAGCACTGATTGCAGTATGCATAACAAAGAACGCAACAGCACCAGATAAAGCAGCTACTTCTTTTTCTTTCTTTGCCATACCAATCGCAACACCCATTGCGAAAATAATTGGTAAGTTCGCAAATACAACATTACCACACTCACTTAAAACTAATAGTAAACCATGAAGTAAAGTACCCTCACCTAATACTGACTCTAGATGATATGCTTCAATCATTGTTGCATTAGTAAATGATCCACCAATTCCCAAAAGCAAACCTGCAACAGGTAGGATTGCAATTGGTAACATGAATGATCTACCGACTCTTTGTAGAACGCCAAAAATCTTGTCTTTCATTAATTTTTCCTCCCTTTCATTTTGGCTCTTTTTAAGGGAGATAAATAAAAACATCAACCTTAAAAAGAATGTTAATCCTTTTAATAGTTGATGCTTGATAAATCAATAACACGCCATTAATTTTTTAACATGTTTACTTTATCACATTTGAAAGCGTTTGTAAAACTATTTGACTTAATTTCTCTAAATCTTTTTCATCAGGATGACTTAAAGCCCTATCAAAGTTATCAATTAAGGCATCGATATTAGGTGGACAATTATCAGATTCTTTCATCTTCAAATAGCGTTCCCTAACACTACTTGGCATCTTCCCTTGGCACATATATTCACCAATTACTTCATTGCTAGAATCAATATTACTCTTTACATTAGTAAGAATTCTATCAAAATAAGCCTCACTACCACCAAAACCACAGGTACCAAATAAGAAGATCTTTTTGTTTCTTAATAATTTAAGATACTCTATAGTCTTAGAATCTGCATTACCCTTATCAGTCCAAAAACCTACAAAGACAATATCATCATTATCATCATCATTTGGTAATATCTCGCTTATCCTATCAGCCAACATTTTAGTATTACCTGTTAAACTGTTATATACAACTGTATACATTATCACTTCTCCTGTACTTGCTTACCACTTTTATGTTCGATACTAATTTCATACATTTGGACAAACTTACTATCTTCCTTGATTGCTTTATCAGCCAAATCAACACTAGGATAATATTTCATCACGAATGTTTTTAATACTTCTATATCAGTATCTACAAGATGACATCTGCCAAAGACTACTACACTTTGTACATATGGTGCCCATGACAATTCTTCATTATTTTCATTGCCAAAGACAGTAAAACATACTTTATCATTTCTATTTAAACAATCAACTTTATATCCCGATTTAGCACCATGGAAATAAATCTTTTGATTAGCCTCATCATAATAATAATTAACAGGAATACTATAAGGATAGCCATCATCACCATTCATTGATAAGACACCTCTTCTGCAAGTATGCAACAAACTATCTACAGCATCCTTATCAATTTCATTTTTAATCTTTCTAATTTTTCTAAACATTATAGTCCTCTTCCTAGTTCATAAGCTTTATTCTTAATTTCAACAAAATCATTAACGCTACCTGCTTCATCAACACCGCCACCAGTAACGATACCTTTTAATTCCGCATTCTCAAAACAGTCAACCCAACCCTGTAAACCACTATAAGCTTTATCAAAAGTTGTTTCACTATCATCAGCAGCTGTGGCAATCATATAGATATCTCTAAATTTATAATCACTAGTATATAAAGGATTAAGTCTATCTAACAATGTCTTCATTTGCCCACACATCTCATAATAATAGGTTGGTGTTGCATAAACGATTGCTTCAGCTTCTTTTACTTTAGCCATAATATCGGCTACATCATCATTCAATACACACTTATTAGTCTTTTGACATGACATACAACCGATACAATATTTAATTTCTTTTCCCTTTAAAGAAACATAATCAACATCTAATCCAGCATCCCTAGCACCTCTTTCACACTCTCTTGCCAAGATATCTGAATTACTATTTCCTCTTAAACTTGTAGATATAATCAATACTTTCTTCATTACTCAATCCTCACTTTTATTGGATATAAAGTGATCTTGCCTTTACCTTCTACTTTATACCAACTTCCCTTTTTAAGTTTAATCTTCTCAGTTACACCGTGAGTAATATAGCCAACAACATATTGTTCATTGGTTTCTACATCTATAAAAACTACACTTGTATCACTATCACCACTCACCTTAACTGTACTTAGTATTGGTTGAATCTCTTCTGACCCAGAAAGCGTAATAGTATTACTATTCTCAAAATTTCTATAAAACAATATACCACTAACAATCAATACTAATAGAATTAATTTTTTCATAATTTAACCATCATCCAATCTATAGAAGCATATTCTCCATTACTATATTTCATATTATCAGGCTTAACACCATACTTCTTAAAACCATATTTCTCATATAATTTAATAGCCTTAGTATTAGTTGAAACAACTTCTAACTCAGCCTGCTCAAAGCCTACTTCCTTGGCATATCTTAAGGCTGTCTCTAACATGATGCTACCTATACCACAACTCCAATACTCTTTATATAATGCAATCGCAACATCACATCTATGGGCAAATCTTTTAAAAGGGCCATATGATGAAAAGGAACAATTGCCCACATGTTTACCATCAACATAAGCCACTAACATTAACGCATTATCCATTTCTAAAAACATATCAACAAGACCCTTTTCATCCTCAACAGTTAGATTAATCTCATCTTCTTCTCTTAATAAATAAGGTGTTTCCTTAGCAGTTTCCTTTAAGTATTTAATCAAATCTGATGCATCGTCTTCGCATGCACTTCTTAGGATTACTTTTCTACCTTGTTTATCTAATACTTCAATTGGTTTAATTCTCATTTTAACTTCCTCTTAATAATCAAACATATAATTATCACTATTAATAATACTACCCCATATAATAAGATGCCTGTGTGCCATGATGCTGAATAGTAATTTTTATAATTATATCCACAAACACACCAACGCAAGATCCTATTACTATATTAATCTTATCTTTCTTCACAGTTAAATTATATATAAAAATCCCCACCTATATAGATGGAGATACTTAATTAAATAATTACATACATTATAGTTCCAATAAGCGCTGTGCCAAAGATTATCTTAATTGGATTTGTCTTGAATTTTCTTAATATCACAAAAGAAGAAACAAACAATATTAATTCAATATAATGTATCTTATTTAAATGGATTTCTGAAAAAGTTGAAGTGCCAAATAAAGCTAAACAAAATAACATTAAACCAGCACTTGCAATCATCGCGACAACAGCAGGTCTTAAGGTAGTTAAGATATTCTTAACAAGCTTTAAATTTCTATATTTGGTATAGAAATAAGCTAAAGCCAAAACAATGATGAAACTCGGCAATACCGCACCTACTGTACAAATAAGGGCGCCACCAAGTCCTGCCACCTTTTGGCCAACGAAAGTAGCACTATTTACTAAGATTGGTCCTGGTGTCATTTCCGCAATAGTT
Organism: uncultured Erysipelotrichaceae bacterium; assembly: GCA_934675465.1. GTDB lineage: Bacteria > Bacillota_I > Bacilli_A > Erysipelotrichales > Erysipelotrichaceae > Colivicinus. Next base: position 31,795 of record CAKUQM010000019.1, read on the forward strand.
GTTAAGTCAGCAAATTCAGCCATTGTTAACCAGCCCTTGCCCTCAACAACCAAACTTTGAATCAAAGGCATTGCGGCATATCCACCACCAAACGCAAATAGGCCAATTTGAAAATAAACTAAAAATAATTCAAACAAAATCATGCCTTATCTCCCGCTATAGTACTTCTAGCTAAACCTAATACGATAAAGAAAATAATAATTGTGATTGCGCCTACTTTGAAGAAACATGTCGCAATAAAAGCAATAAACATCAATATGATATTGATCATATTTTTGGTCTTAAATACATCTTTAGCAAGATCTACTACTACATCTAATATAATCGCAGCTACCCCAGCTCTCATTACTTGTAAAGCTATTTGAATATAATAATTCGTTGAAAAAGCTTCATAACATAGTGAAATAACGCTGATAATAATGATTGGTGGAATAACTGTTGCCAAAGCACTGATGCATGCTCCCTTTAATCCCTTAATACGATAACCAAAGATAATCGCACTATTTACGGCTAAAGCTCCTGGGGAAGATTGGGCAATAGCAGTCATATCCAACACTTCGTCATCTGTAACATAATGTAATTCATCACAGAACTTCTTTCTCATCATGCCAATAATGACAAAACCACCACCAAAGGTAAATGCCGATATTTGTAACATGGACCAAAATAATGTCCAGTAGATATTTTTTTCTTTATTCATCTAGGCTCCTTTCTTAGTTTTTAAAAAGCTCAATCTTTTATAGATCAAGCTCTTTATTAATTATAAATTCTTAATTAAATCAAGGAAATCTACATCAGGATCATTTGGAACCATCTTAGCTTCGATAGTGATTCCCTTAGCTGCTAATTCTCTAAAGATTTCAGCTTCTTCATGAGTTACAGAAACAGCCTTCTTAACTTGAGTAGCTCCTTCCTTACCTCCCATATTACCAACATTGATTGCCTTAATGTCATAGCCATTGTCGATAAATTCTTTTAAGTTCTTAGGATCCTTAAATAACATAAATACAGATTCTGTTGGATATGGATCTTCAGCCAATCTTTCGATTGCACGATCTACTGAGAAAATTGATAGTTTTGTGCCCTTTGGACA
>CAKUQM010000020.1 GCA_934675465.1 uncultured Erysipelotrichaceae bacterium
ACAATAGCCATAGAGTCAATGACATTTCTAAAACCTAGAATCAAACCACCAACAATCAAAGCTGGAATAATTGGAGCAAAAATCTCACCCATAGTAGACATTATTCTTTGAACTACATTTTGTTGAGATTTCGCATTTTGTTTAACTTCTTCCTTACTTACACCTTCAATACCAGAAATCTTTGTAAATTCATTGTAGTATTCTTGTACTTCATTTCCGATAATCACCTGAAATTGTCCAGATTGCGTAAAGGTTCCTTTTGTACTTGGAAGATCCTCGATTTTATTTACATCTGCCTTTGATGGATCAACGAGTACAAAGCGCATGCGAGTGACACAATGTGATACTGCTTGAATATTTTCTTTTCCGCCAACAAGTTTTAATAACTCTGTAGCATCCTTAGTAAATTTTCCCATAATTTTTTTTCTCCTAAAATTAAGCTTTATGACTTGTACGTACATCATTATCTATAATATATACCCTATACGTACATGTGTCAACCTGTACGTACAATTTTTTTCATAAAAAAAGATATAGCTACTTACAACTACATCTTTTGTGCTTTATCACGCCTTGCAAAGTCTACAAATCTAAATTTATCTGGTCTATGTTTAGATACTGTGTATTGAAATAACGTTGCATCTTCTAAATAAGTCCAAGAACGCACACATACTAGCAAATCATAATCCTTCATGTCCAACAATTCTTTTTCTTCGTCTGTAGCAGGAATTACTGTAATTTCCTTTCTTGCAAAACTAATCGTTAATCCCAATTCATTCTCTATATACTCATACAAAGAGTTTTGGGCATGCTTAATTTCTAGTCCCTTAATAATATCTGAACGCAAATAATCTGTGTCTATGATTATTCTTTCTCCATCAATCATTCTTACACGGACCGTTTTATATACATTCCCTCCAGTCACATTTAACAAAGATTGTATTTCTTCATTAGCTGGAATCAAATTAAATTCATGAACAAATGTCTTTGAATTATTAACCAAGTGAAAATCTACTAATTCCTTATAACTCGTAATTCCTGATACAGGAAAATTAATTGTAGTTAAATCTAAAACTAGCGATCCTTTACCTTTTTCTTTATGAATATATCCATTGGAAGCAAGAAGATTTAATGCCTTACGAATCGTATCTCGTGATGCATTAAATTCTTTCCTCAATTCCATTTCACTAGGTAAATATGTATTTGCTTTGATCTTCTTATTTACAATCTTAGACCTCAAAATATTATAAATCTCTTGATACTTTGTCATCTATAATCACCTTCCATCTATATAGTAACATGTACGGATATGCTATGCTACAGCTTATTGTATATGGTTATAATAAGTGTCATGATACTTTAGATGAAATTAATAAGCTACTTGATAAAGGAAAAAGTAAATATCAAAGTTATCTAGAAAAGAAAAAGATACTTAAACAAAAATTTGATAAACTTAAATTCAAAAACCCAAGCAGCTGATACATATAATAGAGATGTATTTAAATGTGGATGTGGTGGTATTTTCAAATTCACCTATACATATAATCCACTAGAAGGAAAAACAAATGACAAAAAATATAGAGAAGACTGTATTAATGAAATGCGAAGTATGCGGATACAAAGAAGAGGTTTCACTTAAGAGCTTAGAAACAATTAAAAACCTACCACCTGTATCTGATGTATATAAGATACTATGCCCTTTTTGTCTTAACGATATGTATGAAGATAAAGATAACAATAATAATCAATAATCAATAATCAACAGAATAAATCATCAATACCTATCAAAGACTCTTTTAATAGTGCGTTAATTGAAAATCGGTCATAAACCTTAGATTTTGGTTTTATGACCGACGCATTAAATTTCTTTATATAAGTTATCTAACCTTAATACGCACCCACATATCAGATAATACTTTCTTTAAAGTATCATTATGCTTAAACACTTCATTATTAGTATTAGACACATCAAAGATATAGGCATCATTATTACTATATACTTCACCATCTGATGATAATGTTTCTACCACCTTCTTATTAGCTGATGTATAACCAACTTCGATAGAACTATCCATCGCTGCATCATAGCTAATCATATAATTAATAAACTCATTAGCTAACTTAGGATTTTTCGCATTACTTGGAATCACAAAACCATCACTCCAAACATTAGTGCCCTCTTTTGGCATATAGTAACCCATATCCTCATTTTGAGAAATAATAAACGCTGCATCACCACTATAAACAACCGCAATATCCTTCTCATTATTAATCATCGCATCCGTTACTTCATCAGTCACATAAGCAGGACTCATCGTATCATGTAGATCACAAAGCCATTCGTAAGCCTTATTAATCTCATCCATATTCTCTGTATTCATTGAATAGCCCAAAGCCTTCAACGCAACCATGAAAGAATCTCTTTCAGAATCATACATGAATATTCTTCCTGCATATTCTTTGTCTTTTAGAATGCTCCAACCTAGTTTATCTAGCTTATCAATATCAACATTATTCTTATTATAGACAAGGCCAACAGTACCCCAGAAATAAGGAATTGAATATTTACCACCATCATCATGCTCATCCCTTAAAGCTAACACCTCAGTATCCAAATCATCAAGATTTGTCATATAAGTATAATCTAATGGTTGAATTAATTCCTCTTCCATCAATCTTTCAATCATATAATCACTAGGCACAATCACATCATAAGTATTACCGCTTAACAACTTGGTATACATGATCTCATTAGAATCAAATAAGGAATAATTAACCTTCACTCCATATTCTTCCTCAAAATTAGCGATAACATCCTCACCAATGTACTCACCCCAGTTGAACACATTAAGCACATCACTACCATACTTATCTACTGGATCTGACTTTGAACAGCCCACTAATGTTAATAAAATACACAAAACAATTAATTTCTTCATTTGTACACCCTCCAACAATTAGTTATTTTGTAATATCTATATAAGTTTCCGGCCTTCTATCTCTAAATAAGCCCCAAGCTAATCTATCTTCCCTAATCTTATCCAAGTCATATTCTTGATAAAGGATTTCTTCTTTATCCCTACTTGCTTGAACCAATATCTCTCCTCTTTCATCGCTCATGAAAGAAGAACCATAGAAGTTTAAAGAAGAAGACTGATTACCATTCTCTACACACGGTTCAACAGTTTCTAAACCAATTCTATTAGCCGCAATAACAGGAACGATATTAGCGGCAGCATGCCCCATCATCACCCTTTGCCAATGAGAAGAACTATCAACATTTAAGATAGGCTCAGAACCTATAGCTGTTGGAAAGAAAATCAATTCAGCACCATTTAAAGCTAAACATCTTGCAGTTTCAGGAAACCACTGATCCCAACAAATACCAGCGCCAATTCTTCCATACTTAGTATCAAACACCTTGAAACCAGTATTACCAGGAGTGAAATAGAACTTCTCTTGATAATAATGATCATCAGGAATATGTGTCTTTCTATAAGTCCCTAGAAGCTTACCATCTTCTACATAAGCCAAAGTATTATAGGTGCAATTACCACTCAATTCATAGAAACTCACAAGAATCAAAATATTTAATTCCCTAGATAATTCAAGAGCCATCTTTACGGCGTCATTATCTAAAGTTTCCTTAGCATAAGCATAATACTCATATCTTCTTTCTTGACAGAAATACTGTCTCTCAAAAAGTTCTGGCAACAAGATGATATTCGCACCATTTCTAGCAGCTTCTCTTATCTTTGCCTCAACCTTGTTTAAATTATCTTCTAAACAATTTGAAACCTGTATCTGAATAGCTGATACCTTAACTTTTCTCATTATCTAACCTTGATACGAACCCACATATCAGACAATACTTTCTTTAAAGTATCATTATGCTTAAATACTTCATTCTTAGGATTAGACGCATCAAATGAATAAGCTTCATTACCATCATATAATTCACCCTCAGAAGATAAAGTTTCAACAACCTTCTTATTAGCTGAAGTATAACCAACCGCAATTGAACTATCCATAGCCTCATCATAATTCAACATGAAATTAATGAATTCATTAGCCAACTTTGGATTCTTTGCGTTAGCTGGAATAACCATAGAATCAGTCCAAACATTAGTACCCTCTTTTGGCATATAGTAACCCATATCCTCATTTTGAGAAATGATATAAGCAGCTGCACCACTATAAACTACCGCAATATCCTTTTCGTTATTAATCATCGCATCATTTACTTCATCAGTTACATAAGCTGGATGCATTGTATCATGTAGTTCACATAACCATTCATAAGCCTCATTGATTTCATCCATGTTTTCAGTATTCATAGAATAACCTAAAGCCTTTAGGGCAACCATGAAAGAATCTCTCTCAGAATCATACATGAAGATTCTATCGGCATACTCAGTATCTCTTAAAATATTCCAGCCTAATTCTTCTAGCTTATCAGCATCAACATTCTTCTTATTATAAACAAGACCAACAGAACCCCAGAAATAAGGCATAGAATACACACCATCTGGATCATACTCATCTCTTAAAGCCACAACACCTGGATCTAAATCATCTAAATTAGTCATATAACTATAATCCAATGGTTGTAACATATCTTCTTCCATTAATCTTTCAATCATATAGTCACTAGGCACAATAACATCATAAGAAGTACCACTTAATAACTTTGTATATAAAATCTCATTTGAATCAAACATAGAGTAATTTACTTTAACACCATATTCTTCTTCGAAATTCGCAATTACATCCTCACCAATATACTCACCCCAGTTGAAAACATTAAGTACATCACTTCCATACTTCTCAATTGGATCATCATCAACTGTTGTCTTAGAATCAGAACAACCAACCAAACACAATAATGCTAGCGCAAAAACAATTATCTTTTTCATTAATACTCCCTCCCAATTCACAAAAAAGACAGGCATTTATATACCTGTCTATCAATCGAAAAAAGTAGTAAGTCCTTCCTGCAACAGAAATCGCTTCTTATTGATATAAAGTATATAAATACATCAATAAGGGTGAAACCCTTCCGTATTCTCCAAATACGGTTCTTGTCTCCTAAACAAGTCTCGGTCTTTGACCCGGCATTCCGTAGCCTTAGCGCATTTCTTAGCGGTCAAAATTCTGTTACAGATTTGCAACGTTTTTATATTATTAAAAAACAAAACAAATTACAAGTATAATTTAAAATTTACACAAACCTTTTCCACTTATAGCTTTTAAATCACTTGTACCATAAAATGGTCTTACGAAATTCGATTTTGACAAAAACTCGGGAGGAATAATACTAGATCTGTTAACAAACATTTATTTGTTACAGCCTAAATGCTACACCTACAGAATTAAGAAACATTACTTATATTCTTTTGGTGCATTTCTTATGTAAAATGTATAAACAAAAACGAAGATATTGGCACAGCAGTAAAACTTCTTATTAGCCTAGGAGACTATAAAGATAGTGCTCAATTGGTTGCTGAAAGTGGATCAGAAGAATAGTTCAACTAATACACTAAGATATGGGTCAAGCCATATCTTTTCTTTTTAAACAAATTAAAACTGAGCTTTTAAGCTTATTTGATTTCTCAAGTTAGCCCTTCAAGCTCAGTTAAATCTTTTATTAATATTCTAGATTCTTCTCATCTTCCTTAGAGAATAAGTTAGCTACATTGCCTGAGAAAGTTAAATGAATTTCTTGACCAGCCAATTCAACCTTTCTACCCTCAGTAGGAACAATAGCGATAACATCTCTGCCTAGTGCAGTTACATGTAGATGAACAGATGTACCCATAAGCTCACTTACATCAACCTTAGCTCTTATACCCTTATCAGCTAAAACCATATGATCTGGTCTTACACCAAGAGTAATATCTTGTTCCTTAACACCCTTAGCCTTAAGTCTATCTTGTTTTTCCTTAGACAATTCAAATTCTTGATCATCTACATCCACAAAATAAGAACCATTCTTAATAACCAACTTTGCATCAAAGTAGTTCATTTGAGGAGTACCAATGAAACCAGAAACGAACAAGTTAGCAGGATGATCGAATACTTCCTGAGGAGTACCGATTTGTTGAACAAAACCATCCTTCATAACAACGATTCTATCACCCAAAGTCATAGCCTCTACTTGGTCATGTGTTACATAAATGAAAGTAGTATCAATCTTTTGTCTTAACTTAATAATCTCAGCTCTCATCTGGTTTCTAAGCTTTGCATCCAAGTTTGACAAAGGTTCATCCATCAATAATACCTTAGGATTTCTTACAATAGCTCTACCGATGGCAACTCTTTGTCTTTGACCACCTGACAAGTTCTTAGGCTTACGATCTAAGTATTGAGTAATATCTAGAGTTTCAGCGGCATCCCTTACCTTCTTATCAATTTCCTCTTTTGGAACCTTAGCTATCTTCAATGGGAACGCAATATTATCATAAACAGTTAAATGTGGATAAAGGGCATAAGATTGGAAAACCATCGCAATATCTCTATCCTTAGGCTCGATATCATTGCACAATCTACCATCAATATAAAGTTCACCACCTGAAATATCTTCAAGACCTGCAACCATTCTAAGTGTAGTAGACTTACCACAACCTGATGGACCAACAAGAACGATGAATTCATTATCCTTAATATCGATATTGAAATCTTGAACAGCTACTACACCCTCATCTGTAATTTGAAGATTAGTAGACTTCTTACTTGTTTCCTTTTTCTTACCAAATAATCCCTTTTTATTTTCTTGAAGAGGATAAACCTTCTTAATATTTTTTAATACAACCTCTGCCATAATTATGCCCTTCCATATACATGCGTCAATTCTTTCAAACGCTCTTTAATATCATCTGTGAAACAACCATCTTCCGCCATCCATTGCCAGTTTCTTCCAACTGTACTAGGTGCATTCATTCTTGCATTCTCATCAAGACCTAACAAGTCTTGAGCCTGCACAATAGCTGTATCACATACAGTAGCCATCAATTGTCTAATCATTACCCAATTGAAGTCATCGCCATCTCTATAGCCAATATATTCTTTACAAAAATCTAAAGCTTCAGGAGACAATTCCTTAGTCCAACCCATAACAGTTTGATTATCATGAGTACCAACATAAGCGATTTGATTCTTCTTTAGATTATAAGGAATATTGTCATTTCCATTACTATCACGACTATCAAAACCAAACTCCAAGACACCCATGCCAGGATAAGTACTATATGCAAGTAAGTCCTTAACATCATCATCCATATAGCCCAAGTCTTCCGCAATAATATTAGAACCAACATGTTCTCTTATAGCCTTAACCAAAGCCTTACCAGGGCCTCTTACCCACTTACCATCCTTAGCAGTAGTAGCACCATAATCGATAGTATAATAAGCACTCAAGCCTCTAAAATGATCTATTCTTACATAGTCATAAATACTACATAAGTGTTTTAATCTTTTTATCCACCAAGCATAGTCAGTATCTAGATGATGATCCCAATCATAAATAGGATTACCCCATAATTGACCATCAGCCGCAAAACCATCAGGTGGACAACCAGCTACCTTCTTAGGAACTAACTCCTCATCAACCAAAAACAATGAAGGATCAGAGAACACATCACATGAATCACTAGAAACATACAACGGACAGTCACCAATAATCTTTATTCCCTTAGAATTTGCATATTCCTTTAATTCAAACCATTGTTTAGTAAACAAATATTGAACCACGCGCCAGAAATCATATGTATCCTCATATTCCTTCTTTAAAGAAGAAATAGTTTCAGGATCCTTTTCCTTATATTCCTTTGGCCAATCAATCAAAGATGCATAATTTAACTTCTCTTTAATAGTTTGGAACAATGCGTAATCTTCCAACCACTCATTCTCTTTCTCAAACTTCTCAAAATCCTCAAATTCACCTTTTTCAATAAAACGCTTGCACGCAAGTCTTAAAATTGGATAACGCTTATTATATAAAGCACCATAGTTGATACGACCATTAAATTCCCAGTCAACATCAACATAATCTTCTTTCTTTAATAAGCCTTCTTTTTCCAAATATTCCAAATCAATGAAATAAGGATTACCCGCAAAAGCAGAAACTGATTGATAAGGAGAATCCCCATAACCAGTTTGAGACAAAGGCAAGATTTGCCAATAAGTTTGATGAGCCTCACTCAAGAAATCAACAAACTTATAAGCCTCATCACCAAAGCTTCCAATACCATACTTAGATGGTAAAGAAGAAATATGCATTAATACACCTGATTTTCTATCCATAAATTATCCCTTAACAGCACCAGCTGCAACTCCCTTAATAATATACTTTTGACAGAACAAGTAAATTAGTACAACAGGAAGTAAAGCCAAAATAATTAAAGCCATACTAGCACCCATATCTACTTGACCATATGAACCTCTTAAGTATTGGATATGAATTGGAATAGTACGATACTTGTTAATATCAAGTACTAGATAAGGTAACAAGTAGTCATTCCATACCCACATAGCTTCCAAAATACCAACAGAAATTAATGATGGTGACAACATTGGAAGCACAACCTTAAAGAAAGTCTTAACAGGAGTACAACCATCCATTACAGCAGCCTCTTCAATCTCAAGTGGAATTTGCTTAACAAAACCCGTAAACATAAAGATGGCTAAGCCAGCACCAAATCCTAAATAAACAACAGGAATAGTGAATGGAGTGTTTAGATGCAACATAGTAGCAGTATTTGACAATGTGAACTGTACCATTTGGAAAGGTACGATCATTGAGAAAGTACATAGTGCATATACAAACTTCGCAAATCTAGAATTAACTCTAGAAATATACCAAGCTGCCATTGATGTACAAACTAGAATCAACGCAACTGATAATACAGTAATAATTAATGAATATTTAACACAGTCCCAGAAACTATAGTTACCACTAGTCATACCAGTAATATAGTTGGCAAAACCAACATAATTTTCACTTGTTGGTAACTTAAATGTCTCAAGCGCAATAGCACCCTTTGTCTTAAAAGAGTTCATTAATACGATTACAATAGGCATTACCCAAGCCAAACTAGTTAAAGTTAAAACGATAGTAATAACCCAAGCCTTCGCTTTTTCTCTTTTCAATGAAGATTCCTTTTTCATTATTGTTGAACCTCCTTACTTCTAGTGAATTTTAATTGTAATAAAGAAATAGCTGCAACCAAGATAAAGAAGATAACAGCCTTAGCTTGTGCTGTACCCTTAGCCCAAGTATTAATCTTACCGAATGAATTAGAAATATTTAGAGCCAACATTTCAGTCATCTTAATTTGACCAGCAGGAGTAGTAACAACCGGCGCACCACCTGTTAAAGCCAAGTTTTGGTCAAATAGCTTGAATGAATTTGTTAAAGACAAGAACATACAAATAGAAATAGTAGTCATCATATTAGGCACAATAACCTTAAACAATGATTGCCACTTATTAGCACCATCAATCTTAGCAGCCTCTAGGATATCCTCAGAAACAGATTGGAAACCAGCAATATAAATAATCATCATATAACCGATTTGTTGCCAAGCCATTAGGATTACTAAGCCCCAGAAACCAAACTTAGCATTAGCTGTTAAGTAAGTGTTATATCTAATCAAAATACCATTAAAAATTAATTGCCAAATATAACTTAGTACGATACCACCAATCAAATTAGGCATAAAGAATGTAGCTCTAAAGATATTACTTCCCTTAATCTTTAAAGTTAACAAATATCCTAAGAAGAATGACAATACATTGATCACAACAACACTTACAACCGCATACTTTGCAGTATAAATAAATGCTTGCTTAAATGATGGATCAGCGAAAGCTCTAGCATAGTTAGAAAAACCAACCCACACATCCTTAACCTTATCTAGTGGAATAAACAAAGCTTCTCTAATAAGTCTAAATTGACAGAAAGACAAGTAAACACCACTGGCAAAAGGCCAAACAAATCCAATCACAAAGCAAACAAAAGTTGGAATTAAAAAAAGCCAAACCTTACGTTTGATTGGATTGACGATTAGATCGCTACTAAGAGCATTCGGATCTCTTTTCACATACTTCTTTTTCTTTTTCATAAGAATCGTCCCCTCTTTTATCCTCTTTTAAATAATCAAAGAAGATTACTTAAAACAAAATAATAGAAGAAAGAGGGACAAAGGATTGTCCCCCTTTTTTAAAATCAACTTATTATAGATTATTCAGCTTCTTGAGCTAATAAGTTATTCCAACCGTCAACAAATGCAGTCTTAACTGGTTCCCAGTTTCCATCAACAGCATATTGTTTTAAAGCACTTACAAGACCAGCACGGAAATCATCAACTGCAGGTGTGTAGTTGAATGCCCAGCTAACATTGTACTTACCATCAGCTAATAATTCATTAGCTTGAGCGAAGAATACGTTTTCAGGTTCCTTAGCATTCTTGAAAGGAATAGGACCAAATTCTTTAGCCATCATAGTAGTACCTTCTTCAGAAGTAACAACCCACTTCATGAAATCTAAAGTAGCCTTTTGATCAGCTTCGCTAGCTAAGTTACTTACAGCCCAGTGAGCTTCAGTACCAGAACATAATGCAGCATTTTCTTCGCCTTCATGACCACAGTAAATTGGAATCATTTGAAGATCATCAGCATTCATACCGTAGTTACCAGTTAAAGCAGAATATTCCCAAGAACCATTTTGATAGAATACAGCCTTACCTTCACCAAATTCAGCTTCAGCACCATCACCAGCTTCATTATTAGCAACTGGATCAGTAGCAGAATTATTTAGATATAAATCCCAAATATTCTTATATTCATCTAAGTAAGTACCCTTGATTTCAGTCTTAGAAGTAATACCTTCATAGTGTAATGGAAGAGTAATTAAGTGACCAGTAAATCTCCAAGAAGAAGAATCAGCTAAACCAGCATTAGTGAATGCATCGAAACCTAATTCAGCAGCTCTAGCATGAATATCTTCAGCAACAGCCTTTAAAGTTTCAAAGTTAGTGATTTCAGAAATATCATGACCAGCCTTAGCTAATAAAGCCTTGTTCACGATAATACCGAAACATTCGTAACAATAACCAATACCTAATGTCTTACCGTCTTTAACTAAATCAAAATCATGAGTAGTCATTTCGTTGTAAACATCAGTACCAGCTAAATCCATAGCGTAGTCACCATAAGTAGCAACAGCACCATCATTAGTTAATTGGAACATTGTAAGTTCAGGTGTAGCCTTACCTAATTCATTTTGTAAGCTTACATCATAGTTACCACTAGCAGCAGTAACAACCTTTACTTCAACACCAGTTTCTTCAGTATACTTCTTAGCTAATTCTTGCCAAGCCGCATCTGACTCAGGCTTGAAGTTAAGATAGAATACTTTGCCACCAGCAGGTGTATCACCACCTTCTGTAGTACCAGAATCCTTATTACATGCAACTAATGTGAAACACATTAACACTGCAAGTAATACCGCAAAAAGTTTTTTCATCATCATGTCTCCTTTTCATTATCTCGATGGATGAAATTCATCTGAATTAATTCTACCACTATTTCATAAAGCGCTTACATATTTTTTTATAAATTTGTTAAATTTATAACTTAATTTGATTTCCTTGTTAACAAAGTAACATATGTGGTATTAAATAAGCAAAAATGAGCTAAGTTTAACGCACAATTACTTATAAAATAGCTTTGATGATATTTAAAAGTGTAAATAATTTTGTTCGATTGTGCTTAAAACCTTTTATATAATGAAATTGTTGATTATTCTTGCAATTTTGCTTCACTGGAGGGAACAAAAAATGTTAAAAAATAATTTTGAAAAAGGAGGCTTAACAAAATGGTGAATCTAAGTAAATTAGAAGAGATTAAAGATCTTCGAACAGTGTGGCCTCACGAAGCTTTGGATTTTACGCCATGGCTTTCGCAAGACGATAATATTACGTTGCTTGCAGATGCTATAGGACTTGATATCACAGTAGATGAAATGGAATCCTCTGTTGGAGACTTCAATGTGGATATTTTTGCTTCTGAAACTGGAACAGACAGAAAAATCATTATAGAGAATCAGTTAGAGGATACCAATCATGACCATCTTGGTAAGCTGATTACTTATGCGTCTGGTAAATCGGCAGACGTGATTGTATGGGCAGTAAAACATGCACGCGAAGAACATAAGGCGGCAATTGAATGGCTGAATAACCACACCGATGAAAAAGTAGGATTTTTTCTTTGCGAGATTAAATTGTATCGTATTGGCAATTCGGAACCGGCAGTAAAGTTTGAAGTTATTGAAAAGCCTAATGATTGGACAAAGGAAGTAAAGAAAAGCGACTCTACAAATGCAACTCAGCAACAACGCTATGATTATTGGGTGGCATTCCAGGATTACGCTTTCCAGAATTTACAGTTTGGCAAAAACTTTAATCGTAGAAAGCCATCAACGAGTCACTGGATGAATTTCAGCATAGGATTCTCTGCATGTCATATAACTGTTTCTCAAATTCAGAAACGTAATGAGCTTGATGTGGAGTTGAATATTAGCGAAGATAAAGAACTGTTCCATTCTTTACTTTCAAATAAGGATGAGATTGAAGTAAGTGCTGGGCTGAACTTTGACTGGCGTGAGTTACCAGAACGTAAGGCTAGCCGTATTGTGATTGAAAAAAGTGTAGCTTTAGGCGATAAGAGTCAATGGAACGAGCAGTTCGATTGGCTTATTGAAGTAATGCTTAAAATGAAGAAGGCATTCAAGAAGTACCTGTAATCGGAAAATGCAGATGTTTGCTATGAAGCAAATTTAAAATTTGGATTGTGAAGAACATTAATGCGACAAAATTAAAGATTGAATGTTGAGATCGGAAAAACTCCAATTCATCTATCAAGCAAATAATTGCGATGCTGATAAAATCAGTAAACACTTTTTTTGAAATGTAATCAAAGATTCTTTAAGCAGAAAGTGAGGGCGTATATGAGGGCTGAGAAAAAAATGGCGTCAAAAGAAAAAGACAACTATGTAAAAAAGAAGAAAGAAATGAACTTCCAAAGTGTGGATTCCATGCAATTGGTGGTTAATGTCGTTAACGAGGCGGCAATGGCTCTAAATGATAAAAACCGCACCATTAGAGAGAGTGCTATCCCAGAAGTATTGTTTGGTGCATTGGGAGCTGGTATAGGAGGAATTGGTTCTTTTGCCGCTCTTTACGGGCTTGGCACTGTAGTTGGCCTATCTGCCTCAGGTATTACATCTGGTCTATACGCTGCTGGAGGTATTGTGGGAGGCGGCATGACAGCTGGCGTGTTTGTACTTGCAGCACCGGTCGCTGTTCTTGCTGCCACTGGTGTTGGAGTTGCTGCGCACCTAAAGAATAAGCAACTCCGACAAGAGAAAGAACGTTTATATAAAGAAGCCTTGAAAAAACATGAGGCCATAATAAAAGCAATGAAGGCAGAGGCTGATGCTGATAAGGAACGCATGGAATATCTCCAAAGTCTTAATATTCTATTACAACAAGCAATTAAGGACTTGCAACATGACTTGGGAATCGAAGCATAAGTGAGGTATACCATTGAAGAAATTTAATTTGAATAAGTAAAATCATTGCTAGACAAGATCGGGTGCAGTTTAGCGAGAGTTGGTAAAGAAGTGGTGAAGATTGCAAAGGAAAGAATTTTTCAGATTAGCATTCTAGCCGCTTTGTATTAAGCGGTTAGTACGTTCTTCTTGATCAAAAAATATAGAACCAAACTGAGGAAAAAGAACAATTGTACAAAAAGGCACTTGAAAAGCATAACACAATTATAAAAGAACTGGATACGAAAATAGCAATTGACAAGGAAAGGCAAGATTACCTATTAGCATATGATTCCCAGCTGAAGAAAGAAATGAACGAATTGAAATTTGAGCTACATGAATTAAAAAGTAGATTACTGAGCTTGAAAAAAGAAGGCAATCAATGAGTAAATATAAATATTCCAAAACAGAACAGCAAATCAATGATGTTCTGAAATATCATGATGAAGAACTAAAAAAACTTAAAGCGGCACGACCTTCTACATCTGAAGTAGATAGAAGAATACAGGAAAGTGAAGATTTGCTTCGAATGCTAGGACATACGAAAATATCGACAGTATCTAAGCAAGAAAAACCGAAGCAAGTGATGGTTATACCTTCATGGGAAAATTTATGTTCTGAAGCAGTGAATGTTGTTGGTACAGGGAATGCACTTGATTCAATCTTCACGGAAGCGGAGCTTAAAACAAATACCCAGGAGATTCGTATGCTTAATGCGGAATATAATCAGCTCCAACGTTTAGACAAGTATGATATTACCATCAGTGCCGCCGCAGGGCTACTTGGAGCAGCTATTGACATTTTATTGGTTGGTATTCCCAAAAAGACACCGGAAGGCTTGAAAGGCGGTCCACTCTCAAATTATGTCAGAGATTGGTTTGATAAACAATTTCCAGAAGAAGAGATGGAAAAACTTGCTAACTCAAAAGTCAGCAAGGTTCCCTATGATGCACAAGACAATCGAAATACCACTATACACGTAGAGGGTTTATCCGCTTATTATCATCGTCTGCTTTCATTAGGACATGATCCATTACTTGGACTTATTTTTGGTGTTACAGATATCCTGACAGGAAGAATGACTACGATTGATAAAACAGGAAAAATTGTGTCGCAAGTTATGGAGAATTATGCCGACCGAAAAGAAATAGATATTTTTGCAGCTATAGCAAAACAACTTATCCATTTTAAATCTGACATTACAACATCAATGGGTCTTCCAGCTCCAATGATGGGATTGTTCAATCTCCTTCAATTTAGAGAAATTGGAGACTATGAGCAGACTATAGCAGAAATTGTACAGGGGATGTATTACGAGGGATATGACTTTATACACTTCTGTACGTTGTCTATTCCGGTCATGATTGTTGAAGTTGTAACTCGAATAGGATATGCATTTAAACACATTAAAGAAGGCTATTCAATTAAGGAGTCAATTCCATTTTCAACAAATCGAGATAAGCATCCCAAACTTGCAACCATGTTATTTATAGGCCATTCAGCAGCAACTGCAATTAATGCCGGAAAAGTTTATTTTACACAAAATCCAATAGCCATTAACTACCCACAATGGATTGAATTTGGTAAGTATTCATATAAACAACTTAAGTGGATGCTGATAGAAAAACCGAACGCGAGAGATGCTTATGTTAGTGGAAGATTGAACGAGCAACTTGCTGAAGTGCTTGAGGATGTGAATACTACATTTGATGAATTCTCGACAAATTATATAGTTGTGTTTGAATGAGATAACAGTTGTCGGCGTTGTACGCACAAACAGCAATAAAAAGGTGAGATAGGATTATATTAACCTAAATCACCTTTTTACATTTTATAAGTTGAGGCACCCAATTTTTACGACCGAGATATTTCGCAAAAATCTCCTTGTTGTTTGATGAGTAATAGCTACAAACAACATGTAGCCCAATACTTAATACGGAAAGAAGTCATCCAAATTAAAGAATAAATCAGTTGGCAAATCAAGACGATATTTATTCCCAAAATAATTAATAAAATCGCCAGAAGGTTCTTCTTTACTCTTCTTATATTCTTCCTCTAAATCTTTCTTCATCTGTTGACGCAAAGATTCTGCTTCATCAGCATTTGCATAAACAATTCCAACCATTTTCCCGTAACAAACATAGATTTCATAGTCACCTGTTTCTGATGAAAATAAACTCGCTTCTACTTTGTTATCAAAAACCTCACATATCTCTAGATATGTATCCTTATAATGTCTTTCCTTTTCTGTAAAATAATCTGTCTTATCTTCCCACATACACTTCTCCTTTACTTAACTGTTATATATCCTATCAACTATAAATAAGAACAATCTCTTAGGTAAAATCTTAGTCAACATATAAGCACATTTATACTCAAAACCAACAGAGACTAAGGCCTTAGGATTCTTCTTATTAATTACTTTTTCAATCTCTTTAGCAACCGTCATAGGACTCTTACCATTTTGTTCATCATGTTCCATCCTAGCAACCGACTTAGCAAGCTTATCACCATAATTATTATGACTATCTTCCTTAACCCTAGCACTTGTAAAACCGGTCTTTGTATCTCCTGGCATAATAGCTGTAACTTTAATACCACTATCCTTAAGTTCTAATCTTAAACTCTCTGAAAACAAATTAACAGCCGCTTTACTTGCAGAATATGCTGTTTGATAAGGAATAGGCACAACAGATGCAATAGATGAAATATTGACTATATATCCTTTTGTTTCTCTTAAATAAGGAATACAAATTTGACATGTATTAAAACTAGCTAAGGTATTCACATCAAACAACATATCAGTCTTATCGTTATCAATATATTCAACAGCACCAGAAATACCCATGCCTGCATTATTAACAAGCACATCAATTCTTCCTTCTCTTCTATATATCTCTTCCATTACACCCTTAAAAGCTTCTCTATCAGTAACATCACATTGCATACTATTAAAAGTACTTGCAACCTTTCTTCTAGACAAACCATAAACAACATAATCTTTATTAACTAAATACTCACAAGTACACTTCCCAATACCAGAACTAGCACCAGTAACCACAACTACCCTTTTCATTTATCCACCTTCTCAATTATCAAATAATCCTCAAGCACCTTGATTGCCTTTACAATATCACCTGACTTTAAACCACCAACATAATCAAAGCCAATACCTGGTTCCTCACCACAATAAACCATGGTAAAAGGAAATAACTTAGCACCAACCTCACAAGTCACAAGCTCATAGTCGCCACTTGTAATCTTTCTTTGCCAGATAGTTACTTCAACCATGCTTCTAAAAGAAATAACAGTCATAATCATAAAGAAAAAGACTAGAAATTTCGATGTAAGATAAAATGTTAAAAAAGCACAAAAACAACCCACAATACATCTAAGATATTGTTTCCACATTGGCGCTACAAGTTTCAGCAATTCTTTCTCATTCATATTTAATAATTATATATAATATAGCCATGAATAAAGAAGAATTATCAAATCTAAAAGTAAGCGAACTTAAAGAAATCGCCAAAGAAAAACAAATCGACATTGCTGGTTTAAAGAAAGATGAAATCATCTTTAAACTAACAGAAAAAGAAGAAAAGAAAACAGAAAACACATATCCAGTAGAAGGCATCCTAACTATCTTAGAAGATGGCTTTGGCTTTATAAGAAACGACAACTTCTCAAACGATGAAGAAAACGTTTATGTCTCACCAACCTTCATCAAAAAATTTAGACTAAGACAAGGCGACTACATCAGTGGTAAGAAAAGAAACCCTAAAGACAACGAAAGATATTATTCATTAATATATATCGACAAAATCAACTACCAAACAACTGACATGATTAGAAATAGAGTAGCCTTCGAAGACCTTACTCCTATTTTCCCAAATGAAAGAGTAAAACTAGAAAGACAAGGCGAATCTCTAGCTATGAGAGTAGTTGATTTAATGGCACCTATTGGTAAGGGTCAAAGAGGACTTATTGTATCTCCTCCTAAGGCTGGTAAAACTACTATCCTAAAAGACATGGCTCTATCGATCTTAAGATCATGCCCTAAGGCTCATCTAATTATTCTATTAATTGATGAAAGACCTGAAGAAGTTACAGACATTAAAGAAATCATTAAAGGTGATAATGTTGAAATCTTCTACTCAACATTTGATGAACAACCTCAAAGACATAAATATGTCTCTGAAATGACTATTGAACACGCTAAAAGATTAGTTGAAGTAGGAGAAGATGTCTTCATTCTTTTAGACTCAATCACAAGATTATCAAGAGCCTACAACCTAACCGAAACATCATCTGGCAAAACTCTATCAGGTGGTCTAGATCCTAATGCCCTATATATGCCAAAGCGATTCTTTGGAGCTGCTAGAAACACTAAAGAAAAAGGCTCTCTTACAATACTAGCTACAGCACTTATAGACACTGGTAGTAAGATGGATGATGTCATCTATGAAGAATTTAAGGGTACTGGTAATATGGAACTTGTCTTGTCAAGAAAACTTCAAGAAAGAAGACTATTCCCTGCCATTGACATTATGAAATCAGGAACCAGAAGAGAAGACTTGCTGTTAAATAAGAAAGAACTTGAAGCTACTAACATCATCCATAGAGACCTAGTATCTTATATGAGAGATGATCGTGTTGATTCTTTAATTTCTCTATTTATTAAAACTAGAAACAATGATGATTTGGTAGAACAAGTTGTCGCTAATAAAGGCTTTTAACTTTCGAACATTATAGTTACAAAAACATGGCTGATATCCTTTATTTATAAGGGTTTCAGCCATGTTTTAATTTGATTATTTTATGTAGTATACTGTTATATTTTTACTGTTTCTCAACAACTTCAACATCAACTATATCAATCAAACCGTTTTCTTCTTTATAGTTTTTATTGCTTAAGATAGTATCTTGCAAAGATTCTTTCAATTTTACACAACATGGTTTGAATGATAAATAAGTTAATCCGCCACCAATCACTCCACCAACAACTGGTATTGATTTCTTAAAGAAGCCAGCAAATATTTCTTTAGTCATTCGAACATTAAACCAGTTTGCAACGCTCTTAACGATAGGATAAATTGTTCCTTTTGTAAGTGCTGTTCTCATCAGTTTCTTTTCAACGCCAAGTCCTAAACCTTTCGCAATTGATTTTAATGCATTATTGGCTCCAACAACTCCATACATTGTCCCAAAACACACTATTAATATATTAATAGTTTCCGAATCAAATTTTGATTCTTTTTCATTAACATCAATTTCAGGAAAGCCATATAGATATAACAATTCTTGAGTTGCTCTTAACATGTAACCATAATATTGCACAATATCCGCAGGAATTGTTGCAAGCATCGCTGCGCCACCTGGCATACTTAACGCTGTAGAAATTCCAGATACACCTCTTCTTTCATGTTCAATTACTTGATCAGCAATTTCATCAATATCTTTAGGTTTTATCCCTGCACTCATTGGATTTGTTCTTATCGCTTCATCGATCATTTCTTGTGGATAACGTTTCAATAATTCTTTTTGTAAGAAATTAGCTCTATTGATTTTGATACCTGGAACACGCAATCCCTTAACAATTACATCCTCAATATCAATTTCGCCATTTCCATTTTCATCCATGAAATTCACAACTTCATTCTTAGCTTTTGCAGCAATCTCAGTAGTTTTATCCTTTGCCACTGTAGCTGCTTTTTTAATATTTTCCTCTGTCTTCTTCGCAAGCTCTTGATAATCAACATTCTTAACTTGATCAGCTACTTTTGAACCAGTTTCACTTATCACCTTGCCTGCTTTGGAAGTAGCTTTTGAGATTTTATCTGTAACATCTTCGAATTTATCTGCAATCCCTCCAGCCCTATCCAATGTTGAATCCAAAGTATCAGCTAACCCCCTTAGACTATCACTAAATCTTTTCTTTTCTGTTGTTTTAGAATCATCTAAACCATCATTTTCATTTTTCTTTGTCATTATTCCCTCTCCTTTTAGAAGCCTTGTCTAATACTATTATATCTTTTATTAAACAAGTTGATCTTCACATTAGAAGCTGTAATTTTCGCGAATCATTCTTCAAGTATCAATCGATCATCATTAAGTGATTCCTTAAATACACTCAACAATTCATTTAGATCCATATTCTTCTTTGTTGTTTCATCAAGTTCCTTAATAATCCTACCTTTATTCATAATCAAAGTACGATTACCAGTAGCTAGCGCCATCTTAAGATTATGAGTAATCATCAAACAAGTAATCCTATTCTCCTTAACAATTCTTTCGGTTAAGTCCATAATCTTATCAGCCATAATAGGATCTAAGGCAGCAGTATGTTCATCCAACAACAAGACCTTAGGAGGCACAATAGTTGCCATCAAAAGCGTTAAAGCCTGTCTTTGGCCACCTGATAATAAACCAACCTTAGTATCCATTCTATCTTCTAAATTCAAATCTAATTTCTTAAGCTCTTCTTTAAAAAACTTTTCATCTTTCTTACTAATACAAGAGAAGATTTTCTTATTCTTATCAGCCCTCATATAAGCTAAAGCTAAATTCTCTTTAATTGTCATATGAGGTGCGCTACCTCTTAATGGATCTTGAAACAACCTTCCAATATACTTACTTCTTTGATAATCAGCCCTTTTTGTAATATCGATACCATCAAGAATAATACTTCCCTTATCTAATTTAAAATCACCTGAAATTGAATTAAACAAGGTTGACTTGCCTGCACCATTAGAACCAATTATCGTAATAAAATCACCAGTATTAACATCCAAATTAATATCACTTAAAGCCAACTTCTCATTAACCGTCCCTATTGAAAAAGTCTTACTTATATTATCAATCTTCAACATAAAGCCTTCTTTCTATCCTTTAAATAAGGAAGCGCTATAGCTAATGTAATTATTAACGCCGTCATCAACTTCAAACACTCAATCGGAATAATATGCGTCTGTAAGATAAAGGCATAAACCAAACGATAAATGATATTACCAATTAAACACGCAATGATATTTCTAGTAATCGACTTCTTACCATTAATAAGTGTTTCACCAATAATCAAAGTAGCTAAACCAATTGTCACAATACCATTTCCTGCATTAATATCAGCACTCTTTTGAAGCTGACCTGCTAAAGCACCGCCTAGTCCTGTCAACATATTAGACATTACTAAACCAATAAGAATGCAAGCCTTAGGATTAATAGAAGATGCCGCTACCATATCGATATTATCTCCTGTTGCCCTAATTGAAAGGCCAAGTCTTGTTGATAAGAAATATCTTAAGAGAATCATTACTACAATTGCAATCATTATTAGTAAAATCAATTTATTTCCATTAAATATCGTCTTATTTCTAAGTATTGAAATATTAGAACTAAAGCCCATAACCATTAGGTTAATTGTATATAAAGCAGTATTAGTGATAATTCCTGCAAGAATTGATGGAACACCTAATTTAGTTTGAAGTAAGGCAGTAACTAAACCCGCTAAACCACCTGATACCATCCCCAATAATATTCCAAGTAGGGGATGGTTATTAAGTGTACAAACAATAGAAACACACATCCCCAAGACAAAACATCCATCGGTTGTAAGATCTGCTATATCTAAAATCCTAAAACTTAGAAACAAAGCTAGTGCTACAAAAGAATAAACACAAGCCAACTCTAAAGCTGTTTCAATAATATATGACATGATTAATCCTTAATAGTTGTTACTTCAACAATCTCGCCAAAATCCAAGAAGATATCTGGTGAAATGCCCAAACTTTCACACACATCAGTATTAACAGTAATAACACCACCTGGAACTACTTCATAATCTTTAACTTCACCACCAGTCATAATGCTATAAGCCAAATCAGCAGTTAACTTACCAAGCTCTGTATAATTAACGCCACATGTCACAAAAGCACCACTCTTCACAAAAGAATCAGCACCTGTATAATGAGGAATCTTAGCATCCATGAAATCTTGAGCAATTGTTAATTCACTTGCCATAACCACATTATCAGTAGGTGTAAATACCGCATCTACCTTACTTGCGATAAGCGAAGTTGCTGCCTGTTTAATCTCATCATCAGTATTGCCAGTAGCCTCAACAATCTCTATTCCCTTATCTTTCAAATAAGCTTTTGCCTCATCAATAGACTTCTTACTATTAGCCTCAGACATTGAATACAACAAGCCAACCTTTTTAATGTCTGGATTCACCTTAAACATCATTTCCATAATCTGCTTAGTATTAAGGGCATCTGATGTACCTGTTACATAATCAATATCAGTTAAACTAGCAGTTTCAGGATCAGATATTGCCGCAAAAACAACTGGAATATCACCATCAGAAACAAGTGCCATCGTTTGTGCTGCAAGTGTTGCGATAGGCACTATTACATCAACGCCATCACTTCTTACCCCAGAACCAATTTGTTGAAGAACAGATTGATCGTTTTGACCTGAATAAACACTTCCATAATCAATGCTTACACCATCTCTTTGACTAATCACATCAAATTCATCACAAATAGCCTTCGCAATTTCATCAAGAGATTCATGATCAAGTTGCTTAACAACAGCCACCTTATAGCCATCATCAGCCTTTTTTGAACAACCTAGTAATGTAACTAACAACATAGCTACAAAGAATAAAGAAATAATTTTTTTCATGTGATTTTACCTCCTTCTTATCTGCATTTCCTCAAGTGTGGATAAACAAAAAAACACCTATCCCAAAGGACAAGCGTTATAACCTGCGGTACCACCTTAATTAGAAGTAAAACTTCTCTCTTAATGAAAATGCAATCACATTTCCTGCCTTGTAACGCTAGCATCGCGTCTGGAAGTACTCACAAAAATGTTTTCATCCAGCCCTCTTGGGCCCATTTGCATAGCGCACATTCTGTCAATTTCCACCATCATGACTCTCTTTAAGCAGCTCTCTATGTTTGATTTCCCAATCAACGGTTTTTTTATAATTCAAATATACGACTAATAAATTAATTAATCAATATCAACATAAATAACTTCATTATCTACATGCTTATATACTTCTTTTAAGTTACTAGTAGGCATCTCAAAACTCTCGGTAGGAATACCAGCACTACAAATATACTTATCGAAATTAAAGATACGATTATCTACAATATAACCTACCTCTTTAGGATAAGGGAATGGTGCAGCACAACCAGCCTCATAACCTGCAATATCCATAAGTTCTTCCCTTGAGGCAATACTTGTCTTCTCACCTAATATTTCCTTAAAGAATTTACGATCAAAGCTAACGCCTTCATAAGTAATAAAAGAATAATACTTACCAGACTTAGTCTTAATAAACAAACACTTTGATTCTTGTCCCGTTAGATTAAACTGTTGATCAACTCTATAAGCAGCTTCATAATCTAAAACTGGCTCATGTTCTATATATCTAAATTCTAAATTTAATGATTCTAATATCTTTCCACTTTCTTGCATACAATCACCTCATATGGTCTTAATTTATCACTATCACTATTATAATTACTCAACACAACATCTTTAACTATTGGCTTCTTTAAAGTCTTATCAGTTAAATTCATTACTACTACAAATGTTTCATCATCTAATGTACGGTTGTAAATCAAAATATCGTTACCGGGCACGAATCCGGGCACGAATCCGGGCACGAATCTTACGGGCTCGAAGCTTCCATAAATCAAACATTCATTATCCTTACGAAGTTTAATAGCCTTCTTATAGTAATTTAATATTGAATTATCATCCTTAAGTTCGCTTTCAACGTTATATTTCCTATAATCAGGATTAATATTTATCCAAGGATTAACACTAGAGAAACCTGCATAAGTTTCATCTTTCCACTGCATTGGCGTTCTGGCATTATCCCTAGAACCATATTCCAATCTCTTCAAGATATTCTTATCCTTTTTATGAAGTTCATAAAAATTTAAAGTTTCGACATCACGATACTCACTCAAATCCTTAAAAGGATAATTAGCCATACCAATCTCATCACCCTGATAAATATAAGGAGTACCCTTTAAAGTCATCATCAAAGTTATCAACAATTTAGCTACTCCATCACGATACTTTAAATCCTTATCAACCTTAGACAACATCCTAGGATTATCATGATTATTCATAAACACAGTAGGCCAAGCATGATTAGAATACTTCATCTGCCATCTAATAAGCTCAGGCACCATCTTTCTTAAATCGAAATCATAAACATCAAAACGCTTCTTACCGGGATTATCAATATGATCAAAAGAAAATAATTGACTTAATTCATCACTATCATCACCCGCAATAAACCTACCTAGTTTAACACCAGCGCCAGGACATTCTCCTACTGTATAAGCCTTATGAGGCTTTAAACATCTTTGATTAAATTCCTTTAAATACTCATCCAAATGATTACCATGGAAATAATGTTCAATACCCACAAAAGAAATTAATTCACCAATAGTCTTATTGCCATCTCTTAAAGGCCTATTCTTAGATATCATCGACACAACATCCAATCTAAAACCATCAGCGCCCTTATCCAACCAATAATTGGCAATATCATACATCTCTTCTCTGACCAAAGGATTATCCCAATTTAAGTCTATTTGTTTATCCGCAAATAGATGTAGGACATATTGTTTTCTTTCATTAAAATATTTCCAAGCAGGACCTGAAAAGAAAGAAGTCCAGTTAGTAGGCTCGTCTTTCCAAATATAATAATCATCATAAGGTTTAATTCTCTTCAAAGATTTCTTAAACCATTCATGTTCATCAGAAGTATGATTCATTACCAAATCAATAATAACCTTGATATCTCTTTTATGAGCTTCAATAAATAAATTGTCAACATCTTCCATAGTCCCAAACTCAGCCATGATCTTTTTATAATCACGAATATCATAGCCATTATCACAATTAGGTGAATCATAAAAGGGACAAATCCATAAGGCATCTACACCCAAATCCTTTAGATAATCTAGCTTAGAAGTAATGCCATTAATATCACCTATTCCATCACCATTAGAATCCTTAAAAGAACGGGGATAGATTTGATAGAAAACAGCTTCCTTCCACCATTCTCTTTTAATACTTGGATTATCATCGTTGTCTTCAATATTAAAAGAGTTTAACAAATCAACAAACGCATCGATTGCCTCATCATTAAACTTATTAAACGTTAAATATTTCAAGGAACTCAGCTTAATACCACCAATCAGTTTCTTCTCAATCAAACTCTCATCCATTCCAAGTGAATAGAATAAGCGAGCCAAAAGATCATGACCAGAAGGGGTCTTAAACACATCAATTAATTTAGACTTCCTTGTTACTAACATAATTATTCTCCTCTTTTATCAAGGATATTAAAAATCATAATACCAGCAGCTACTGAAGCATTCAAACTGTTAATATGACCCTTCATTGGCATCTTAACAATAAAGTCGCACTCTTCCTTAACAAGACGACTCATGCCCTCACCCTCAGAACCAATAACCAAAGCCACATTCATGTTATAGTCAATCTTATTATAAAGATCATTACCAGAACCATCAGTACCAACAACCCAGTACCCATTGTCCTTTAGTTCTTTAATGGTATTAACCATATTAGTCACTTCAGCAACCTTAACATACTCAAGCGCCCCACAAGCGACCTTAGCAACAGTATCATTTAAATGAACACTATTATGTTTCTTATAAACCAAACCATCAGCACCAGCACACTCACAAGTTCTAATAATAGCACCTAAATTATGAGGATCCTTTAGTCCATCTAATAAGACGATAAGACCCTTTTCCTTCTTCATCATCGACTTAACGGTAGCTAATTTATATTCCTTGGTATAAGCTAAACAACCCTGATGATTGCCATTCTTACTTAAAATATCTAACTTCTTTTTATCAACGATTTTATATTTAATATTCTTCTTTTCTAAATCTTTAAGATATTGACAATCCTTTGTGATCAAAGCTTCCTTAATACGATCACTTCTTAAAGCCTCTATAAAACTATTTTTTCCATAAATGATATCACTCATATCTTTACCACCTTAACATTGTTTATTTTATCATGCTTAAGCTTGCAAAAGGCTTCTTTAACAAATAGATTGCTTGTTCATTTTTAATAGAATGAACTTTTAATAAATTAGAATCGAATGGTTCTTTCTCTAAAATCGAAATAAAATCCTCTATATCTCTTTGTACCATTACAGGAATGGTTTTAACCTCTTCCAACTCTAATTGGGCAACTATTCTTAAAATATCCTTTTTATGCTTACTTATATCATTAGAATCCACCTTTTCTCCGTTATTTTTCCTGTTTAATAAATCAAGATAAGCTTTTGCCTTAAACAAAATTAAATATTCAGGTCTTAACACTGATAAGCCATCTTCAATAACCCTTCCTTCTAACAAGATTCGATAATAATCTTCGTTTAACAAAATAGCTGAAAGACTCGAAATTGAATCATCGATATGAATAGGCGTTATCCCTTTAATTTCCTTTAACTCAAAATTTTCTCTACAAAAGAGTTCAATCATTCTTGGATAATTATCAACCTCCGGCTTATCAAACCTATAGAATTGAGGTACACCTCTATTGGTAACCTTGTTTCTGTATTTACCGCCTTTTATAAATTCCCAAAATCTTTTACCAAAATCAGGTGTTAAAGCTTCAACAATCAATACCATATCTAAATCTCTAGTATTTCTAAAAGTTGCATCCCTATTTTTAAACACAATATCACAAGCTGTTCCACCTATAAGGACATATTGATCTTCATATCCTTTAAAATAATTTTTAAATTTTTCTAATCCGTAAACCACACATTCTCCTTTAACATTTCTTTTATAGAAAGGTCCACTCTAGGATCATCTAAGTCTTCTTGAGACAAAGACAAGATGACGCTAAATGGATCTTCTACATTATTATTGTCAAAGTTTATGAAATATCCTACCTCTAATACTAAACTTCCTATTTCTTCTCCAAAATATACAGGCTCCATTTCTCTTATTCCACTTTTTACGATATCTTTTTTTGTTACTACATATGTTGGATAATTATTATCCTGCAACAACGAATATTCACATAGCGCACTAATGCCACCTAATTTATCTAGTTTTACATCTCTAGAAAACGCATATGTTTTTATTACAGGACTTCTTAGTTTATCTTTAATATCTCCCCACAATTTTTCTATATCTTTGGGTATTGAGATTACTCTAGATTCTCCTTTTATATCTAAAATTTTAATACCAAAATACTGTATTTCATCGAAGCATCTATTTGCAGACATTCTAGTAACTCCGAGCTTTTTAGCAGCTTGAGCTGCAGTTACGTTTTGCCACCTTTCGTATAAAGCGATTAATACCATTTTTTGAGCCAAAAAAGAAATCATAGATACAGGAGGAATGATTTTCTCCTTGCTGCTAGTTAACACAATACACATAAACGGCAAATATATTTGTACACCCTTGACCACAAAAGGAATTCCTTCTTCTTTTAATCTTTTTCTTCTGTAATAACTTGTAAAATCCATAAAAATAGCACATTTTAAATTGAATTTTCTTTCCATTAGTTTTTGGTTAGCTATTAGATGTCTTAAGCCAACATCTTCTTTCGGCTTAATCGCAATAAAATGTGCACCGTTTATCTTAACATCATAAAAAGCATATCTAGCTCTATACATCCAAGCTAAGTTGTCATAATATTTATCGGTTT
Organism: uncultured Erysipelotrichaceae bacterium; assembly: GCA_934675465.1. Taxonomy (GTDB): domain Bacteria; phylum Bacillota_I; class Bacilli_A; order Erysipelotrichales; family Erysipelotrichaceae; genus Colivicinus. The sequence goes on from CAKUQM010000020.1 coordinate 27,344, forward strand.
CAACCATCGAAACCTTTAGGCATGTCTCTTTTTCTAAATAGTCTTTCATAATTTGTAACTTAAATTTTAAATTTGTAACCTATTTTATGTTACATTTTTAAAATACCATATTATTTAATAGTATACAATCATCAAAATACCTTTATTTATAAGCCAATTTGACATTTTTTATATATTAAATTTTATGTTACAAATATATTTTTGTACTATTGAATGGGGAATTGCGTATGTTTTGACAAAAATCAAATGGGGATTTGCGTAAAATAAAAATTCGCAACCTAAACTTAAGTCACGAATTCTATGTTACAAATTAATAAATTTCATCAATATGAGAAAAGATAGTCTCAAACATTAAATCCAATCTATCTTTATCTGTAAGATACAAATATCCAACAATGGCTTCAATACCACTAGCACACTGATAAGAAATTAAATCACCATTCTTAGGAATATGAGTAATATGATTACGACCTCTTTTATAAGCATCCAACTCGTTCTCATTGAAGAAATTGTGATTTTTCAAATACTCAAAAGCCTTCATTTGACCCTTAGCACAATTCAAAGAGTTACACTTCTTCTGCAAATCCTTTGAAGATTGATACTTATTAGTCACAAAATATTCTCTTACCCTTAAGGTATAAACCGCATCACCAATAAAACTCAAGGAGTTAGAACTAACTTCTTTGATATCCATTAAAGAATTCCCTTTTGTGATAACTGTGCTCTTAACTCATCAGCCTTCTTGAAATCCTTAACTGACTTAGCATCCATCCACTCTTGATACATCTTCTTATCATCATCAGACATAGTCATATCAGGTAAGACAATACCTAACACATTCATGCATCTAACAAGGGTATTAACTTCTTTACCTAAAGCTTCAAAATTAATTTCCTTTACTCTTACTAGTTGATTAATATTCTTAACAATCTCAAAGATTACTGCATACGCATTAGGAGTATTCAAATCATCAGCCATCGCATCCATGAAACGCTTATAAGCATCCTCATCAACACCATCAACCTTAATATCATTAACTTCTAACTTAACGCAAGCTTGTTTATAAGCTGTAATAATCTTAGTCAACTCAGCCTTACTAGACTCGATAATCTCATCAGAAACATTCACATCATCACGATATTGAGTAGCCAACAAGAACCATCTTAGAACCATTGGATCAACCTTACTCAAGATATCCTTAGCAGTAATGAAATTACCAAGTGACTTAGACATCTTAACACCATTAATATCAATCATACCTGAATGAACCCAATAATTAGCTAACTCAGATTCATTAATAGCCATAGATTGTGCTCTTTCATTCTCATGATGAGGGAATTTTAAGTCCTTACCGCCACCATGAATATCAATCAAAGAACCAAGTTCCTTATTAATCATCACAACACACTCTGTATGCCAACCAGGTCTACCAATTGAATATCTAGTAGGCCACTTAATGCCATCTTCTGTTTTCTTCCACAAAGCGAAATCAAGTGGCGATTCCTTTAAATCATTCTCTTCAATACGAGCACCAACTTGTAAATCATCTAAGTTTTGATTAGATAGACTTCCGTAATCAGCTACAGAACTAGTTCTGAAATATACATCACCATCTTTTTCATAAGCAGCACCCTTATCTACCAAACCATCGATGAAAGAAATAATCTCATCCATTGTCTCAGTAACTCTTGGCGTCTTATATAAATCAGCTGCATTTAACTTATGTCTAACATCATTATAAGCAGCAATCATCTCATCAGTTAATTCCTTCTCAGAAATACCCAATTCCTTACTTCTTCTGATAATCTTATCATCAACATCAGTATAGTTAGATACATACTTTACCTTATAACCCAACTCTTCAAAAGTTCTTCTTAAAGTATCAAACACAACAACTGGTCTTACATTACCAATATGAACATTATCATATACTGTAGGACCACACACATACATCTTAACCTCACCCTCAGTAATAGGCTTAAATTCTTCTTTTTTTAATGTCTTAGTATTATAAATTTTCATTTGACTCTCCTTTTAAATAAAACCCATATATTGAATCAGTAATTGACACAAACTTCTTCAAATCACGATTCTTAATCAAATCATCCTTAGTAAGTTTACCACTCTTTATCATCTCAATAAGCTCTTCATCACTTACTTTCTCTTCTTTTCCCTTAATTGTCCAAAGTATCTTATTCATCTTGTACCAACCTTACAATAATTATAACTTACAGTAGCACCCTGTAATTCACTTCTCGAATAACGTTGACCACTAGAAACACCATTAACAGCTGTTATCATACTCTCACTATCACTACATTCAATTTCAATTGGTGTAATATTGCCAACGCCTACCGACTTTAAATACTCTTCTAGTTCACTTGGACTCATCTTTTTATAATCAAATTCCAAGTCAACAAAATCATCCTCACTCTCACCTGTTTGATAAGTAAAAGGTACTGTTAACTTTTCTGAATCTAAATAATTCTTGCCATCACCCAATGTTGTTATTTGGATATTGTATGTAGCCTCACTATGTAAGTTCTCCTTAGAGAAATTAATAGTCGCATTAGATGTAACACGATACTTATTGATTAAAGTACCATCTTCACTTAACATAGATACCTCATATCCAGAAGCATTCTCTACATTATCAAAGGATACTTCAATATTATTGCCTATGCTTATCTTTACATTCTTTACAACACTTAGTGCGCTTCCCTTAAAGTAATTTTGTTCAAATTCAAAATTCACATTCACGCCAGTGCCATAGATCTTATTGCCATCATAGGCAATAAGATAATCATCACATGCAGCTATCGCTTTGATGTTTTTCCATGAAGTTGCGTTAGATACAAAGTTTGTATCATCACTTTTTACCAATAATACGCCATCACTTCTTAGTCCCGCCAAGAAGTCATTACCACAAGCGATGTCGATAATATTGCGCCATTTATTAGTTTCAAAGATATTACCTTCATTAGAAATTGTTTCTACTGTCTTATCTTCTTTTAGAACCATTAGATAGTTATCACTAGAGGCAATATCCATTGGGTTTTTAATATTTTTTAATTGGCTAGATCCTAGCATCTTGCCGCAACTCATTAATTTACCATCACTTGTTTTAATGATGGTTGCGTATTTAGAACCATAAATCTTTATTACATTCTTATATTCAGAAACATCACATTGTCCATATTCATTATCACCAATAGCGTATACTCTTCCGTTATCACTTAGGCCAACAAGGTGTTTATCGCCTGCGGCTATATCGATAATGCGATTCCATTTATTTACTTTTTTAGTATCTTCTTCACTAAAACCTATACAATCAACCGTTCCATCTTTTTTAAGTGTTGCGACAAAGTCTTTACCATTAACTACCTTTAATAAATCTTGATCAGCAGTGTAAATTATATTTTCTATATCTGTTTTATTAGTTTGGTACAAATCACCTGTTCCATCAATATAATAAATATCATTATCACTCATACTTAAACAGTTGGTGTTAATAAGTTCTGGTGCTTTATATTCTTTATATGTTAGGGCATAGATGCCCATACATAGTAAAATAAACAAAACTACGATGATGCCACCAAATCTTAATGGATGAACCTTACGGAATTTATTAACCTTTTCTCTAATTGTTTTGTCTGGCAAGAAATAATATTCATCCTTGCCACTTGGTCCTTTGACATTATGTAGGCCAACACTTGATGAATTAGAAAACAATTCAATTACATCAATACGATAAAAGGAAGCCAGTTTCTTGCATTGTTCAAAATTACATACAGCACTGCCATTTTCAAACGCCATATAGTCTACCGCATCGATGCCTAAAACCTCAGCAACCTGTGCTTGAGAATAGTTATAGTGTTTTCTTAGTCTGGCTAATTTATTTGGTAACTTGTTCATCTTTATAATTATAAGGCATTAGACAAAAACTTATAAATATTTCCACCTATAATAATTCCGCCATATATAGTGGTAAATGAATAATTCCATCTTTTATCATGACATCCTTCGTATACAAAATATATGAGTTGCCAATAACCTTAGAAAAGTGTCTTCTAAATTTATCTAATGAAGAGTGAGAACGATAGTTTCCTGATTTAACTTCAACAGGTGCAATCTTTTTATCCTCAGTAATCAAGAAATCAATCTCCATATGATTTTCGCGATTAATATTATCATTACGAGAATAAAAATATAAACGAGATCGTTTTATACGAAGCATTTGAGCAACGATATTTTCCATAATCATACCCTCGTTGATATCGAGTTTATCAAATAATATTGCACGATAAATTTCATTATCTAAATATTTTTTATTCCAAAAAGCTTGAGTAACTAAAAGACCGGTATCTGCCATATAACACTTTTGAGTTGCGTTATCAGCACTTAGTGCTAGGCCAACATTTGGATCAGTTGAGTTAAAACACGCATTAACAACCATCGCTTCATTTAGCCATACAAAAGAATCCTCATAACTTCTAAAACGAGCTTGTTTATTTATAGAAGATAAATTATATCGCTTTTCTTTTTTAGAAAGCTGTCCAGGAATATTATCAAAGACCGCATATACCTTGTCTTCATAGCCTTGCGCAAATTTAGCTACATCTTCACGATAAAGTCTCAAGATTCTTCTTTTAGCCTCATCCGATGCCGCAAAATCTTTTCCATTAATATATGCAAGAACCGATTGTGGCATACCACCTACAAGAATATATTGTCTAAAATCATTCATTATTTTTCTGTGTAGTGCAGAACCCAAAGGCTCCTTCTTCTCAAAACAATGACGAATTAAAGGATAAGTAGCCTCATCGCCCATAGCCCAAAGAAACTCTTCAAAATCCAAAGGGAGTAACTCAATATGTTCTTCTTCAGAAGGAATAATAATATCTTGAACGTTTTTCTTTAATCTAATTAAAGAACCGGTTTCAATAAAATCAAAACGACCATCCTTTACAAAATATTTAATTAATTGGCGCGCTCTTGGAAATTGTTGCACCTCATCAAACACAATTAATGATTCACGCTTATATAAGGTTGTTGAATAAAAGGCACTTAACTTTGCGAAAAATAAATCAAAATCTAAAGTATCATTAATAAATAAATCTAAAACATCTTGGCTAGCTTGTCCAAAATCAACTATTATGTGGCTCCTATATTCTGCTTTAGCAAATTCTTCTACAATAAAGCTCTTACCAACACGGCGTGCACCATCAATCATTAATGCAGTCTCACCCTTGCTGTTATTCTTCCAAGCAACTAGTTCATCATATATTTTTCTCTTAAGCATCTAAACTCCTTTATTTATCTATATTTTAGCGCTTCAAATCACGAAAAAGCAAGTTCACGAACATCATTTTTGCACGAAAAAGCAAGTTCGTCATATTTTAGACAGTAACTAGACAATTCATATATAATTAAAGTTGGAAATAAGGAGAATTGTATAAATGAAAACAATCTTAGTAACTGGTGGTACTGGCTTTATAGGAAATTGTTTCTGTAAGCTTTTACTAGATGAAAGACC
>CAKUQM010000021.1 GCA_934675465.1 uncultured Erysipelotrichaceae bacterium
GATCAATATATCTTTTATGGTTAACAATGCATATATTGATCAGCTTGTATCAGGAAAACTTCAATTAGAGGATATATTTAAAGAAACAGCAAGAAATGATTTCTTATTTTCAATTTAATAAAGTCTATATTTTTAACAAAAAGCGCAAGTTTGAGTGACCAAACAAGTTTAACAACTAAGGAGGATTACTTTAAAATGCGTTTTTTAATTATGAGGAAAGAGTTTTATTTACGGAATATTGTGATCTTGTCGGTGCTGATGCAAGTGTGAAGTATTTGGCGTGAATATTCCTGTTACCTTTTATGGCTTAATGTGTTGGAAATAGGAATCAAAAAATATCATTTATATAGGTAACATATTGCCAATGTTACCTATCACTGTGAGAAAGATAACATTCAAACATGACATTTTCTATGATACATTTTTTATAGAAAGGAGATATATTAACAAAATATATCAGGGCGAAATAATGAACAAATATTTCTCTCATTTGTTAATCAGAAACAATATTTATTTGATAATAGATCATGATGTATACATGTTTCTGATTATTGGCAGCGAGAAAGCTTGCTTGATTGATAATGGATATGGAGTAGGGGATATAATGGAATACGTTCGTACTTTGACGGATAAACCAGTTATTAATATTCTTACTCATTTCCACTATGATCATGTTGGCGGTACAGGATGTTTTAGTGAAGTGTACATGAATGAACGGGACTGGGAAACGTTCTATAGGCAAAATAATAAAGAAAAGCGCTACAAATATCTGAATGATGAACCGGCATTGGGGTTTGTTGGAATACCTATTGAAGAATACACGGATGAATTCAAAGGTACATTATTACCAGCAATAGATGGACAGAAAATTCCTCTTGGCAATTATACTTTAAAAATAATTGAAACACCCGGTCATACCCCAGGTGCTATTATGGTTTTGATTGAAGAAGAAAAAGTAATTATATATGGTGATTCTTGCGGTAGAAGAACTCTTTTAGTTACTCCAGGATCTTCCGCAAGTAAGTTAATTGAATCTATGTCCCATGTGAAGGCACAATCTAGATATTATGATACCATTTGGAAAAGTCATCACGCTTTAGAATGTCCGCTTGATATGATTGATAATGTTATTGAATGCGCACAAGATATTTTAAAAGGAACTGATGATAAGCAACCTGTATTCATGCATGATACAACTTATTTAGCTGCAAAAAAGGTTGATACCTCAAATCCAATGCAGCCAAGATTAGATGGAAAATTAGGAAATGTTTTCTATACAAAAGAAAACGCAGTCTAATCTGTGTACATCTAAAGGATAATAAAACTATGGTTCAAATAATAGTGGCTTCACATGGACCTCTATCGGTATCTATTGTGAAAAGTGCCAGCCTAATAACTGGTAGCAGCGGTGTAGCTGATATAAAAACTATAAGCATTACAATGGAAACAAGTGTTGAAGAAGCTCGAAAGGCTGTTGAGACAGTCTTAGGATCTTTTGATGAAAACGATGAGATTTTGGCTTTAACAGATATTTATGGTGGCAGTATTACAAGAGTTATCACTGAATATATAGGTTTGAGAAAGATTGATGTAATTACAGGTGTCAATCTGGGGATTTTACTAGAAGCGATTCTCATGAAAGATACCCTGGAATATGATGAACTTGTCAACTATTTGATTGAAAATGGTAAAAACGGGATTCGTCACATAAATACAGAATTAGAAAGTGAAGGGGACGAAGAAATATGATAAAAGAGGTACGTTTAGATGATCGTTTAATTCATGGACAGGTGGCTGTTTCGTGGACTAGATTTCTGGGAGTAGATGTTCTTCTGGTTGTCAATGATCAGATTGTTAATGACAAAATGAGAAGAAATGCATTAAAACTAGGTGTTCCTGCAGGCGTAAAGTATGGCTTCAGAAGTGTTGATGAAGGAATAAAATTCTTAAATAGTCCGGAAAGTCAAAAATTTAAAATTATGGTTCTAGTGAATAATCCAATTGATGCGGCTAAAGTAATGAAGAGTATTCGAGGAGTAAAGCGTTTAACCATTGGAGGTGTAAGAAAAGATGCTCCTTATATTACTCAAAGTTTGAATCTTGATAAAGAGGATATCAAAGCACTTAATTCGTTAATTGATTTAGGGATTAAAGTGGGAATGATGCCTACGCCAAGCGATAAGTTTGTTGATTTAGAACCACTACTAAGAAACAAGTCATAATTGAAAGGAGAATAACTATGGTACAAACATTCTTAGTTGCGTTGATTGCAGCAATATGCAGAAGTGATAGACCGTTCTTTGGTATGATGATGCTTCATAGACCTCTCATCGTATCAACTCTGGTTGGAATTGTATTTGGAGATATTAAAACAGGAATTATCTTTGGAGCACAGATGGAGCTATTATCTATGGGATTAGTGGGTATTGGATCCGCTTCTGGTATGCCCGAAATAACTTTAGGAAGTGCTTTGTGTACAGCATTCATCTGTCGTAATGGAGTAAATAGCGAACTTGCACTTGCAATGGCATTACCAATTTCTTCATTCGCTGCTACATTAGGTTATATAACATGGACACCTTTAGGCCATATTTTTGCAACAAGAGCTAAGAAGGCGGCGGAAGTTGCAGATACAAGAACAATGGAACTTTGCCAATGGGGCGGTTTATTGACAACATTTGTTATCCCGTTCTTCGTTGTATTCTTTGGATTATTGTTAGGTGCTCCAGTCTTTGATTACCTATTAACAATTATTCCTTCATGGCTTGCTGAAGGTATATCAGATGGAAGTTGGATGCTACCAGCATTAGGATTTGCATTGCTCATGCAACTTACATTCTCTTGGAAGATGGCTCCGTATTTGTTTATTGGATTTATTGCATCGGCATTCTTCAATCTCTCAAATATTGGGGTTGCCTTGGTTGGTGTTGTAATAGCAGCCTTAATATTTATCAATGACAAAACAGCTACAGGAGGTACAGTTGATGACAACGAAATCTAGCGAAAAACACTTAACAAAAAAAGAACTTAATTCTGCATTTTGGAGATCATTTTTGATTACAGCATGTTTCTCTATGGATCGTATGCAAGCTCCAGGCTTTGACTATGCTATGATTCCAGTATTGAAAAAACTTTATGGCGATGATAAAGACGAATTATGTAAGGCATTGACACGTCATGCTGAAGCTTATAATAATACTTATGCTTGTACACCATTTGTAGTTGGTATTGCCAGTGCAATGGAAGAAGAAGCAGCGAACAACCAGGATTTTGATACCTCATCAATCAATAATATCAAAGTTGCTCTAATGGGGCCTTTATCGGGAATTGGTGATACCTTCTTTTGGGGAACATTCAGAGTTTTGGCGGCAGGTGTGGGAATTGCATTTGCACAAAAGGGATCAGTTCTTGGCCCACTACTATTCTTACTGATTTACAATATACCAAATATATTGGTGAGAGTGTTCGGTATGAAATATGGATACAAGCTTGGAGCTAAATCAATTGATACCCTTATATCTGGTGGTTTGATGGCACAGGCAACGAAGGCAGCTACTGTACTTGGATTGGTTGTTATCGGAGGAATGATATCATCGATGGTATACTTTAGCTTATCTTGGGTTTTACAATTTGGTGATGTTACTTTAAATGTGCAAACGGATTTATTGGACGCTATATGCCCAAAACTATTACCTTTATTGTTGACATTTGGTTGCTATAGAGCACTGCAAAAGAAAGTGAACCCGGCAATCATTATGGTTCTTATTCTTGCTCTTGGAGTTATTTTAAAGGCACTTTGCATTATTTAGGAGATGAAACAAAGAAATTAGAAAAGGTAAGAATTATTGCCGCAAGGCATTGAATTTAAACTATTGATAAACATACAGAGTAAAAAGAAAAAGCATGATAGAAGAGCAGAAGAATTCCAAATCTTAAAACGGTAATTCTTCTGCTTTTAATTTGGCTATATCGGCAAAATAGTGAATTCAATAAATGGAACAAATGAAAAGATTATTTTTCTTTCTATATGTGCAAATAAGGCGTGCTCTTATTGATCAAAAATTTGCAGGTTGGCCCCAATATTGGCATAAATACGATAGGCGGGTAATTAAAGATATCCCTTCATTTAGTTAATATTAAAAATAAAACAAAAGTAATCTTGATTACAACTTTCTGAAGCTTCTTTAAATTCGGAATTTTCTTCAGGAGAGAATTATGTGCAAACAGCAAATTTTTTAGACCAAATAAATAGTATAGAGGATAATTTTATGAGACTTTTGATGGATTTGCTGACAGGCAAAACTTTAAGGTTTTCATACATAATTATTTTGTCCTAAAACTACATTATTATATTTACTTTTCCAGTTTTAAAACTTTTAGACAGATGTATTCAAAAAATCTAGGTCTGTTTGAGTTTAATACTTGTCGATTTCAATTTAGATTCAATGTCTATTTTATAGACAACTGTTTTAACTACCTTATCAAATAATGATTGTTTATCATTCTTGTTTTTATATACTGGCATTTGTTTGTTTTCCATGATGGCGTTTAAAGATTCAGTGAATCTAAAAATGAATAGATCATAGGCTTTTTCAATAGAACTGTTTTCCATGCTTATTTGAATGTTAATCATTTCAGCTATTTCTTGCATACTAAATGATTTCTTAAGAATGGTTACCGCAATAAAGTAAGCTAGGTGTTCTTTAGTGTAGTGTTTCTTCTCAGGTCTTTTAACTATTCCTATTTTTACATAGTTATTTATCATGGAACTAGTGACGAATTTTTCGTTATGAAAATATAATTGTCCTAGTTCGTCGTTTAAGTAGGTTAATACTTGGTCCATGTATAAGTCAACGTTTGGGAGTTGTTCCCATGTAGGTAATTCGAATTTCATATTGTTAGTGTAACATAATTTTAAATATTATCAAATCTAGTAATTAATTCTAGATTAATTGACATTTAATACTATATGCATTACATTATAGTTATGGTAAAAATAGTAACAGATAGTTCAACATTGTATTCTAGTGAACAAGGTAGAGAAAAAGGTATTAATGTAGTGCCTTTGCATGTTTCTGTTGGCGGTAAGTCTTATAAGGACTTAGATGAGCTAACAGGAATGGGGCTTATTGAATTGATTAAAGAGGGTTTGATTCCTCAGTCTTCTCAACCTTCTATTGGTGAGAAGATTGAAACATATAACAAGTTGGCTAAGGATGATGAAGTAATTGATATCGCTATGGCAGGAGGTTTGAGCGGTACTTATAATTCAGCTTTGACAGCTAAGGAAACTTGCGATTATCCAAGTAAGGTTCATGTGATTGATTCTTATACTTTGTGTGGTCCTCATCGTTTGGTTGTTGATACTGCAAAACAAATGGCAGATGAAGGCAAGAGTGCAGATGAGATTTTAAAGATGGTAGAGTATGCAAGGGATCATGAGCATTCTTATTTGGTACCTATTGATTTTGATTTCCTTGAAAGAGGTGGTCGTGTTAAGGGTTTTGTGGCTAAGATTGGTGGTTTATTAAAGCTTACTCCAGTTATGAGAAAGGGCGAAAAGGGGCAAGGTCTAGAGAAGTTTCATGTAGCTCGTACTTCTAAGAAGGCTTGTAGTGAGATTATTGCTGATTTGTTGAAGAATCATGTAGATAGTACTTATCGTTTTTCAGTATCTCATGCCAATAATAAAGAAATGGCTGATTTGTTTGTGGACAAGTTAAAGGAAACTTTTGAGGGTTGTGTTGTTGATGAGTATGAACTTTCAGCTTCGTTTGTTACTCAGGGTGGTCCAGGCTGTGTAGCATTACAGTGTGTTAAGGTTGGATAGTTCACCTCTAAGGTTGGTTTCCATTTGTTGTTTTATTTGTTCAATAGATAAATCTTGACTAAATAAATAGTATAGTTTGGTGACGGCTGCTTCAGTTGTCATGTCATATCCTGATAGTGCTCCAGCTTCCTTTAGGGCGCTGCTTGTTTGGTAGGTGCCTAAAGATACACTACCGTGAGTGCATTGGGAGCATACAGTTACGATGGTATCGTTGTCGAAGGCTCTTTGTAGCATTGGTAAAAGATCGTCCTTGTAGTTAGGGATGTTACCACTGCCAAAGGTTTCAATGACGATGCCTTTTAATTTTTCTGTTAGTACTGATTCAAATAGTTTTAGTTGGATTCCAGGGAAGATTTTGATTACTCCTATTGGAATCTCTTTTAGTTTGTGTAGTTTGAATTCTTTGTTGGTCTTAGGTAATAAGATCTTGTCATTGATTTTTATATCAATACCTACTTCTCCAAGTAATGGGTAGTTAGGTGATACAAAGGCTTGTAGACCACTTGATGATTCTTTGATTGATCTATTGCCTCTTAATAGTTTGCCTCCAAAGTATAAACATACTTCGTTGATATCCTCTCTTGCAGCAATTATTAAGGAAGTTATTAGATTATCTTTAGCATCATTTCTTATTTCACATAATGGAATTTGTGATCCTGTAAAGATTACTGGTTTGTTGATATTTTCTAGCATAAAAGACAGAGCACTAGCGCTATAGCTCATAGTGTCAGTACCATGTAGTATTACAAAACCATCATAATAAAAATAGTTATCAGCTACCATTTGAGCTATTTTGTTCCATTCGTTTACTGAGATGTTTGATGAATCTAGGATAGGATCCATCACTTTGATGTTCCAACAAGGTAGTGATGGATCGCGTAGTTCTTCCATTTTGTTTAAATTATTTAAGAATGATGTCGTTTCAGGAGCATAGCCATGTTCTGTCTTTGACATGCCTATTGTTCCTCCAGTGTAGATAATTAATACTTTCTTGTTCATATGTTTATTTTATCTTAAAAAATATGAGGAATTTTCACTTTTTACGGCAATAAAGATATAAAGGAGAAAATGATATATGAATGAAAAAGAAAATATAAGAATAGATAGTTCAGCTTAATGATGTGGCGATTTAACTGATGGTCACTAGAATTTAAAGATAATTCTTATAATAAGCATGTATGCTATAATAACAATGCAAAGATAAAATATGTGCAATGTTATAAAGTGTAGAAAAAGGAAATAATCAAATATGGCAAATACTAATATAACTATAAGAATTGACGAGAGATTAAAAGCTGAATTACAAAAACTTATGTCTAATCTAGGACTTGATATGACTACATTTTTCACTTTAGCTGCTAAGCAGGCTGTAAGAGAACAGGCTATTCCGTTTAATGTGAGTATGAATGTGGGCAAATATAATGAAAGAGATTATGAGTTTGCGAGAAAGAATACTAAATATAATGCAGATGGAGTGCCCGTTATTTCTAAAGATGATGAATGGCTAGAAGAAACTGAATGGGATGATATATTCGAGGAGGTCAAAAAGGAACATGAAAGGAAATAATGAATAGAGGAGAGGTATGGTTTGTGGAGTTTCCTGTAGAAGAAATAGCAGGAAAAACAACAAATAGGCCTGTTGTTGTGCTTGATGAATATTTATTAGAGGTTTTATCTGTAAAAATCACAAAACACAAGCCTAGAAAAGACGATCCATATGATATTCCAATTTTGTATTGGGAAGAAGCTGGTCTAAGGCTGGCTTCTACTGCGAGAGTATCTAAAACAAGGATGCTAATAAAGGATAATTTTCTTTATCAACTCGGAAAGCTATGCGAGTACGATTTAGAGAGAATAGAAAAATTATACAAAAAATTTCTTGAAAATGGGCGTTGATTAAAAACGGCGTCTTTTTTGTTGATGGTGTGATTTATGTACAGCCATATTTATATAGTTATAAGTGTAAAGAGAGAGGTACAAAATGAATAGAGAAAAGATATTAGAAGTGAAACTAGATAATGGGGAATGGATTAGTTTACCAACAAATGAGATGAATTTAAGAGTTGTTGATTATAGGTGTGAATTATTAATTGATGATTGCATGGTATTCGATACTGATATTGAACTATTAAATACTTTTGTATTGTTGGCAAAAGGATTGAATGATAAAGATGCTGAAAAACTTAATGTTGTTTTATCTAGTGGTGAGTATGCAAGTAGTATGAGTGAAGTGATTGATGTAATAAAAAATATTGAATTATTTGAAGTTGTATATGGCATCAATAATTATTATGATCTAGGACAATATTATGGAAATGGTAATAATGAAAACTACGAAGAATTAGGAATAAGGATTGCTGAAGATGAGAACGGAATCTTTTTAGATAATATTTATTTATCATGCGCAAACCCTAACTATTATCAAGAATCTTTAAGGTGAAAGATCTATTAATAATCTTTACAATTAACTATAATCTAAGTAATGGATGAGAAGTTAAGGGAACTAAAGAAACAAATGACTATTGATTTGCTCAATAGTTTTTTAGGTGGTGAGAGTGGAACTGGTTTTTATAGTACAAAGCTTGTATTGAATAAGACTAGAGAATCAAATGTTTATAGCACTCTTTGTAAGCAATTGAGAAATTGTGATGAGTTTCTTTTTAATGTAGCTTTTATTACAGATGATGGCTTGATTATGCTTAAGCATACTCTAGAAGAGGTTAAATGTAAGGGCAGAATCATAACTTCTGATTATTTGATGTTTAATAATCCTAAGACTTTTGAAGAGTTATTAAAGTTAAAGGATAAAAATGTAGATATTAGAATCTATAGTAAGGATAATTTCCATGCCAAGGGTTATATCTTTAAGTGTGGTGAACAATATAAGGCTTTAATAGGCAGTTCTAATTTAACTGGTAATGCCTTAAAAAAGAATACGGAATGGAATGTTTTGACCAGTTCATTAGGTGATGGTTCTTTTATTAATGAAATCATCAATGAATTTGATGATGAATGGGATAATGATACTGTAGCTTTAGATAAGGCGTGGATTGAGGAATATAAGAAAAAGTATGAAATAAATAGAAAGTATGTTGAAAAGACGAATTCTTTTATTTTGGATATTAATGTTCCTCGTCCTAATAAAATGCAACAAGAGGCTTTGGCTAATTTAGATACTTTAAGAAAACAAGGCGAGAGAAAGGCGTTATTGATTTCGGCTACTGGCACTGGTAAGACTTTCTTGAGTGCTTTTGATGCATATAATTATGATCCTAAGAGGGTGTTGTTTATTGCGCATCGTGGAAAATTATTAAATGATGCATGTAGGACTTTTAATAAAGTATTTGGTGATATTCCTTCATCTATTTATAAGGGTCAAAAAAAAGATAAGGATGCCAGACTGATTTTTGCGTCTATTCAAACATTGGCTAAAGAAGATAATTTAAAGACATTTGATGTTGATGAGTTTGATTATATTGTCGTAGATGAAGCACACCATACTTGTGGTAGTACTTATAAAAGAGTATTAGATTATTTTAAGCCTAAGTTTTTACTTGGCATGACAGCTACTCCTGAGCGCATGGATGGTGGTGATATTTTCGCATATTATGATCATAATGTAGCTTATGAGATTAGGCTAAATGATGCCTTAGAATATGAATTATTATGTCCTTTCCATTATTTTGGTATTAATGATTTTACTATTGATGGCGAAGAATCAGATGCTTTAGATTTTAATAAATTGGTAAACGATAAAAGAGTTGAGTTGGTAATGGAAAAGGCTCAATATTATGGTTATTCTGGAGAAAAGGTTAAGGGATTAATCTTTGTAAGTAGAGTGGATGAGGCTAAGAAATTATCTTTATTATTTAATGAAAAAGGTTGGAAGACTGCGGTATTAAGTGGTGGAGATAGTGAAGATGAAAGAGAAAGAATCATTGAGTCTTTAGAGTCGGATAATGGTTTGGATTATATTATTTCGATTGATGTTTTAAATGAGGGTGTTGATATTCCATCAGTTAATCAAATCATTATGTTAAGACCTACTGAGTCAGCTATTATTTTTGTACAACAATTAGGTAGAGGTTTAAGAAAGATTGAGAATAAGAAGTATGTTGTAGTTCTTGATTTTATTGCCAACTACCAAAAGAATTATTTGATTCCGATTGCTTTGTCTGGTGATAAGAGTTATCAGAAACAAAAGTATAGAGAATTCTTAACTGAACTTGATGTGATTACTCCTGATATTACAACGATTGAGTTTGATGAGATTGTTAAGGAAAGAATTTTTAAACAAATTAATAAGACTACTATTGGTGGAAAGACTAGAATTTTTAATGAGTATAAACAATTAAAGAATATGTTGGGTAGGATTCCTACTTATGATGATTTCTTGAATTATGACACCATCAGTATGGATTTGTTGTGTAGTGAATTTAATAGCTATTACTCTTTCTTGTTGGATAGAAAAGAAGTTGATGCGTATTTTAATGATATTGAAAAAGCTTATTTAGATTTTGTGTCTAAGGAATTTATTAATGGTATGCGTTTGACTGAAGTTGATGCGATTAATGATTTAATTAATGGTGTTATTGGTGAATATCAAGGTAATTGTTTAAGGATATTAGACGGTTCTTCTTATCTAAAGATGATATTAAAAGATATAGTGGTGTAACTTTTATTGAAGATAATTGTATAAGCAAAAAGTTCTTAGGATGTTTAAATAATCCAAAGTTTAAAAAAGAATTACTAGATATCATTAGTTATATTAGAAAAGTTAATAAGAGAGATTATTCTGTTTATTATAAGGATAGTGATTTGGTTTTATATAAGACTTATACAAGAAAAGATGTTTGTAGATTACTTAATTGGCCAGTGAATATGAATCCACAGAATATTGGCGGTTATTTCTACGATGAAAGTTCAAACACAATGGCTGTTTATGTTACTTATAATAAAGACTTAAGCACTACTTCGGCTTCTTTGATGTATGAGGATCGTTTTATTGATAAGAAACATATTGTTTGTATGTCTAAGAATAATCGTAGTTTAAGTTCTCCTGAGGCTTTAAGGTTTATTAATTATGATGGTGCTATGAAGGTGCATTTGTTTATTAATAAGATTAAGGGAGATAGTTTCTACTATTTGGGTGAGATAACTTGTGCTAAGGATAAGATTGAAGAAAAGTATACTAATGAGGGTAAAAAAATACTGGAGTTTCATTATGAATTAGATACTCCAGTAAAAGATAGTATTTATGATTATTTAACTACAAAGATTGTTGATACTGAATAAGTTTTTCAAAGATGGCTTCATCTGCTGGTACCCAGTTGATTGAGTCATCTTTTTTGATGTCTATCCATTTGATGCCTAGGTGGTCATTAAGATGAATATGAGAGCTTAATGGGGTATAGATAAAACATTCCATTGATAGATGAAATTCAGGATAATCATATTCTCTTGTCATTAAGTATTTATCAACAGAGATGGAGATTTCCATTTCTTCTCTTATTTCTCTAATAAGGGCTTGTTCAGGGCTTTCTCCTTCTTCGATTTTTCCTCCTGGGAATTCCCATAGTCCTTGTAAAGTTCCTTTTTTTCTAGCTGCAATTAGTACTTTATTGTTTTCTACCATTAGTGCAGCAACTACTCTTATTGTTTTCATGAGATCTATTATCTCTGATTATTATTTTGATGTCCACATCATCCAAATAGGTGATTATGGTGATTGGGGTGGATGTTATAATTTAGGTAACTAATAACGGAGGAAAATGATATGGGTTTAATTAAAGCTGCTCTTGGTTCTGCTGGTGGTGTATTGGCTGATACTTGGAAAGATTATTTTGTGTGTGATGCCCTTGCTAATGAAGTATTAATGGTTAAGGGTACTAAAAAGGGCGCTGGTTTGTTTGATAAGAGCGATGTTATTACAAATGGTTCTGGCATCGTTGTAGCGGATGGACAATGTGCTCTTATCGTTGATGATGGTCTAGTAGTGGAAGTAGCTAACGAACCTGGTAATTATACTTTCAATACTGATAAGTCACCTTCAGTTTTCGATGGTGGTTTAACTGGATTAAAGGATACTTTCCAGACAATGGTTGAGCGTTTCACTTATGGTGGTGTAACAAATAGATCTCAAACAGTTTATTATGTTAATACTAAAGAGATTATGGGTTACATGTATGGGACTGCTACTCCTGTTTCATTTAGAGTAAAAGATGAAAATGTTGGATATGATATCGATGTAGGTTTAAGATGCAACGGGGAATATTCAATTAAGATTACAAATCCTATCTTGTTCTATAAAAATGTTGCAGGTAATTGTACTCAATTCACAAGAGATCAATTGGATAATCAAATGAAGACTGAACTATTAACTGCTTTACAACCTGCTTTGGCTGATTTAAGTAATAAGGGTGTAAATCGTTATTCAGATATTCCGATGCATACATTTGATTTGGTTGATTCACTTAATACAATCTTAAGTAAGAAGTGGTCTGATTTAAGAGGTATCTCTATTTGTTCATTTGGTATTAATTCTATTAGCCCTACTGATGATGATCTTAAGAGAATTCAAAATCTTCAAGAGGGTGCTGCTCTTAGAAATCCAAATGCAGCTGCTGGTGCTATGGCTGCTGCTCAAGCACAGGCAATGCGTGATGCTGCTAATAATCCAGGTGGCGCTATGGGTGCTTTCATGGGTATGAATATGGCTGCTGGTGCTGGTAATGTTGCTGGATTGTTCGCTCAGGGTCAGCCTGCTGCTACAGGTACTGGTGCTTTCTGTCCACATTGTGGTAAGCCAGTGGCTGGTGATGCTGCTTTCTGTTCAAGTTGCGGCAAACCGCTTAAATAATGAGCGAAATTGTATCTTATAAATGCCCCAACTGTGGCGCTTCAATTCCCTTTAATGCGGCAAGCGGTACATTAAAATGTGCGCATTGTGGTACAGAGTACGACATTAATACATTAAAGGATTTGATGAATGAAGAGAATGTGGGGGTAGATAATGCCACATTCTCTTCAAAGCCTACAGAAAAGGTCAGTATAGATGGCAAGGTAACTTATACTTGTCCATCATGTGGAGGGCAGGTAATTGGTGATGAGAATATGTCAGCATCTACCTGTCCTTATTGTGGTAATAGCGTTATTGATCCAGGTCAATTTGATGGTATTTTAAAACCAGAGCTTGTTGTTCCTTTCGCTTTAGATAAGAATGCCGCAAAGAAAGCTTATAGCGAGTTTTTAAAAGGTAAATGGGCGCTCCCAAATGATTTTGCGGTCAATAATGTTATTGAGAAGTTAAATGGCATCTATGTTCCATATTGGCTATTTGATGCTGACGTTGATGGTAAGGCTAGATTTAGAACTACTAGAGTTAACACCTATCGTCATGGTGACTATGTGACAACCGAGACATCACATTATCTTGTATATCGTGATGGTAGCGCATCTTTTGAGAAGATTCCGGTTGATGCCTCTACTAAATTAGATGATTCTTTATTGGATGCCCTAGAACCATTTGATTATTCAAAGGGTGCTGATTTCAATAGTGCTTACTTATCTGGTTATTTCGCTGATAAGTATGATGCAGATGAGAATGAGACTTTCAAGAAGGCTAATGATCGTATTAATAATTCAATGTATCAATTATTAGGTTCTACAGTTATTGGCTATGCATCTTGTATCTTTGAAGCGGGTTCTGTTGATTATAAGGATTCTAAGGCTGCCTATGCTCTGCTTCCTGTTTATATTTTTTCTACTAAATATCATGGTGAGGTTTATAACTTCGCGATGAATGGTCAAACAGGAAAGTTTGCGGGTGATTTGCCAATGGATAAGGCTAAAGTATTTAAGACCTTGTTGTTGGTATTTATAATTTGTTTTGTGATAATTTCGCTTATTGCGTATATGGTGGTGAAGTAATGAAAAAGATATTATTAGTAATTAGTATTCTTTTCCTATCATTATTCTCATTACCAGTAATGGCCAATGATACTAAGGTAGTTGATGAGTATGGTGCCTTGAGTGATGGTGAAAGAGAAGAATTAGAGAATGATGTTGAAACTTTAATTGAAAAGGTTGGTTTTGACATCGTCATCTATTTCGCAGATAGTCAAAATGATGATATTACTGCACTTGCTGATGATTACTTTGATTATAATGACTATGGTTTGGGAAGTGATAGAGATGGTATCATCTTGTGTATAAACTATACACTTCGTGATTATACGATTACGACAAGGGGCTATGATACGATTACCTTGTTTGCGGATGATGCCCTTGATAATGAACTATATGCCAATATTACTCCTTATTTGAGTGATGGTGATAGTGTTGGCGCTGCTAAGGCTTTCTTGTCTGGTGTTGAGTATGTCTATGATCATCCTGATAAGTATATTCATGAATATCATGAGCCTGAAGAAGAAGTCAATCCTATTAAGACAGCTTTAATCAGTGGTGGCGTTGGTTCTTTGATTATTTCTTTGATTGTATTTTTAGTACTAAGAGGGCAATTAAAGACCCAGGGTATTAAGAAACAGGCCAATGCTTATATGACAAATTCTGGTGTTGATATCTTTAGAAGTGGTGAGATTTTCTTATATAAGACAAGTCAAACTACTAAGATTGAAAGAAGTGATAATTCATCTAGTGGCGGTGGTTCTAGTACCCATATTTCTAGTAGTGGGGCAACCCATGGTGGTGGCGGTTCCCATAAGTTTTAATTAAATAAGTCGCACTTAATTGTGCGACTTAAGTATATTTATGAAATTAAGTAAGAAAACAAAGATATGTAACTATATCTACATTATTGGTATTGTACTGATTGGCTTGGGAAGATATTTTTCGGAATACTTCGATGGTACCTATCTTTCTTTTCTTATTTTTATTTTCATGGATGCCTTGTGGGTATCACAGGTTAGAAGAAGGATTGAACATCCAATGGAGCGTAAATATCTGTGTTGGGCAGGTATTTTATGTGCTCTTTTCTTTTTTTTAAAAACAAGTAAGTATACTTTTATTGAATCAAACACAACGCTTTCTCGTTTCTTTTGGTACATGTATTATGTTCCTCAAACTTTTACGATTTTGATGATTTATATGGCTTCTTTATATGTTGGTAAGCCCGTTAGTTATAAGCCCAAGAAGCGTTATCGTATTCTTTTTGTGATAGCAAGTGTTATTTGTATTCTAATTCTTACTAATGATTATCACGAATTAGCCTTTGACTTTGTCGGAGACTGGAATGATGAATATAATTATGGGATTGTTTATTACTTGTCAGTGCTTTGGGTTATTGTGATGATGGCAATGACTTTTTTAACGATTTTTAAAACGAGTATTACTAGTGATAATGTTCAAAAGATTTGGATTCCTTTTGTGCCTGTATTAGTATTACTTATCTATTTAATTTGGTTTATTTACGATCGTCATAATATCTTCACAACTATCTATAAGACAACCGATATAATATGCATTACTTATTTGGCTTTCTTGGAGTTAATGATACAGAGTAGATTGTTGATTAATAATGATAATTTTGCTTCTCTGTGGATTAATTCGACATTGAATGGTGGCATATATAATGAGAATCTAGAGCTTGCTTATAAGACTAAAAATGGTAAGGATATTACCGTAGCTCAACTTTTAAATAGTGAGGAAAAAGATGTCTTCTTGGATGGAGGGGATACTCTTTTAAGAAGTAAACAATTATTAAAGGGACATGCCTATTGGTGCAAGGATATTAGTGCTATTAATAAGATTAATGATGAATTAAATAACATGATTGATTTGTTGGAAGAGGAAAATAGTATTATCGAGTCTGCCAACATCTTGAATAAGAAGAAACAAAATCTAGATAAGAGAAAGGCCTTGTATGATTATATTTCTTGTGATGTAAGAAAAGAACTTGAAATTATTAGTGATTTGATTAGTGAATCGGATGATTTTGATGATAGATTAAAGTTGTCATGTATCTATATGGCTTATGTTAAAAGAAGAAGTAATCTTTTATTGATAAGTCAAAATAATAAGACTATTTCTAATGTAGAACTTGATTTATCAATTGGTGAATCACTTGATTATCTAGAATTATATGGTTTTATTTGTAACTATAAGGCTCATGGGTCTATGAGTATTGAAAATGATGTTTTACTTGAAACGTATTATGTTTTTGAGAAAGTAGTTGAAGAAATATTACCTAATACTTGTGCCTTAATGGTAGATTGTTTCTATGATGAAAAGATGGTGCGTATGCATATTGAAGTAAGTAATATGGAACCTTTTAAGCTTCATACTTGGCTTAAAGTAGACATGAAACAGGAAGAAGACACATTATATATAGATGTCTATAGGAGGCTATCATGATTAGTATTCTAGGTATCTATATGTTGGTACTATTTATCTTAAGTGCCTTCTTATTTACATATACGATTGATAGAAATATCAATACTTATATTAGAATTGCCTGTTTTGTGAATTTCTTGTTTTGTGCCGTCATGTTAAGAAGAATGTTTATTATTAATGATGATATAAGTAGATTCATACTTTTAGATAAGTTTATGTTACAGTTGATTCCTATTGTCATGGTAGTTTTGTTTGTTGTGGTTAGGGATAAAAGAGCCTTTACAACCAATAGTAGTGCAATTAAAGAAAGCTTTGATAGTATGAGCGATGGAATCTGTTTCGCCTCACTTGGTGGTACACCATTATTGGTAAATAAGGTAATGAATAATTTTGCGGAAATGATTAGTGGTGAACAGATTATGAATGCGAATGTGTTTTATGATGCTTTATTATCTGGTGATTATGATTTGAGCGTGCTAAGAAAAGAACCAACTATCAATATTAAAAGTGGGGATAGGGTATATAACTTTAATCGAAAAGTGATTAGTGTTGGTGATGAAGAAGTTTATGAAATGACTTTAACGGATATTACTAAACAATATGAACTTAATTTACAGCTTAATAACGATAAGAAAAGATTGGATAATTTAAATTTAAAGCTTAAAAAGATGTCTATGGATATCGAAAGAATCGTGAATGAAGAGGAAGTTCTAAATGCTCGAAGTAAGGTTCATGACGAGGTTGGTAGATGTTTATTGTTGGCAAGGTCATATTTTATTCGTGAGAATAAGGAGTCTAATAAGGTAGTCTTGTTTTGGAGATATGTCATTGATGTGATGAAGAAACAAGGCCTTTGGTTAGATGATTTTAATGCGATATATGTAGAGAGCGAAAGACTTGGAGTAAGACTTCGTATTAATGGTGATTTTAACTTTGATGATAATAATAAACATATTATTAAAGAAGTTATCCTAGAAGCTTTAAACAATGGGGTTAAACATGGTAAGTGTAAGAATCTATTTTGTGATATCAATGGTAAGCATATCGAACTTTATAATGATGGTGATAATAGGGTTGCATCCTATGTTGAAAAAGGTGGTTTAAAGAATATAAGGTCAATGGTAGAGAATAATGGTGGTAAAATGACCATAGATACAAGTGATAGTTTTAAATTGATAATAGAACTAGGAGTTAACAATGAAGTATAAAGTAATAATAGTGGATGATCAATATATTGCCAGGGAATTATTTGAGTATTATATCAAGAGTTCTGATAACTATGAATTAGAAAATTCTTTAGAGTCGGCAATTCTTGTAGAATCATACCTTGAGCGCCACTCTTGTGATTTGTTGATTATGGACATTTTAATGGCTGATGGCTCCAATGGCCTCTTGGAGGCCATTAAGGTGAAAAAGAAGTATCCTAATTTAAAGATAATAATGATAACTTCAATGGCTGAAGCATCTTGGTTAAAAAGAGCTAAGGAAGCAGGCATTGATAGTTTTTGGTATAAGGAGATATCTAAAGAGACTATTCTTGAAGTAATGGATAGAACGATGAATGGAGAATCGGTTTATCCAGATAGTGCTCCAAGTATTAAGATAGGTCATGCCTATTCTCATGAATTTACAGATAAGGAATTAGAAGTGTTAAGACTTATGACTAAGGGCTTGTCTAATGGGCAGATTGCCTTAAAACTTTATATTTCTGAGAATACAGTAAAGACACATATTCAACACATGTTAGATAAGACGGGTTGTGCTAATAGAACCGAGCTTGCGATATTGGCGCGTGTTAATGGTATTGCGATAGATATAGATAATGATTAATCATTAGTTTTGGTGATTTTTACTTTTTACTATTGTGGAAAAATATAGGTAGTAGAGGTGAAACATTATGGAATTAAAGAAACTAACGATTTTGCATTCAAATGATATGCATGGTGATTTCTTATCGGAAGATATTGATGATAAGCTAGTGGGTGGTGTTTCGCTTTTGTCTGGTTATATCAGTAAAGTGCGAAAAGAAGAAGAAAATGTCTTGTATTGTGTAGCTGGAGACATGTTTAGGGGTTCAATCATTGATAGTGAATACCAAGGCTTTTCAACTATTGAGATTATGAACATGTTATCTCCTGATATTGTGACCATTGGTAATCATGAGACTGATTATGGTATTGGTCAATTGTTGTTTCTAGAGAAGTGCGCGAAGTTTCCAATTGTGAATGCTAACTTGCATATTAAGACTAATAATTCAGGTTTATTTAAACCATGTAAGATCATTAAGATTGATGGCATGAGGATTCTTTTCATTGGTATCTTGACTGAAGAAGTTATCAATCAAACTAAGGGAGATGGGCTAATAGGTTCCCTAATTGATATTAAAGATGCGGCAAGAGAAGTAGAAAGAATTTGTAATAATTTTAATAATGTCGACATTGATTTTACAGTTTTATTAACTCATATTGGTTTTGAAGAAGATAAGAAGTTGGCTGCAATGTTAGATCCTTCATTAGGCGTTGATGTGATTATTGGAGGGCACTCACATACGATTCCAGAAGAGCCAGCCATCGTTAATGATATTGTGATTGTGCAAGCTGGTACAGGTACTAATCAGATTGGCAGGTTTGATATCAATGTGGATACTGATAATAATTGTATTCATGATTTTAAGTGGGAAATTGTTCCGATCGATGATAGCCATTGTCCATATGATAAGCATATTGAGACTATCTTGGAACATTTTAAGGAACAAACTGATAACAAGTACCAAAGAGTGGTTACACGTTTAAGAAGAGAATTAACTCATCCAAAGCGTGAGCAGGAAACGGAACTTGGCAATCTTTTAGCTGATATTTTGTTGGATAGTTTGGCAATCGATATTGTCTTGTTTGGATCGGGTGCTATTAGAACAGAAAAGATGGGACCTATTATCTTGTATCAAGATATTATGGAATGTTTACCATATGATGATCCATTATATTGTTTAGACATCTCGGGTAGAGAGTTTAAAGAGATGATTCGTTATATGTTAAGAGATGGCGTTTGGCAAGGTGAACATTGTGAGTTCTATCAATTCTCAAGGGGCTTAAAAGTAGAATATGATCGTGCTACTCATGAATTTAATAAGTTTAATTTTAATGGTAAACCGATTGATGAGGATGCAGTTTATAAGGTAGCTCTTGCGAAGTTCCATTTTAATAGTTTTGAAGAGTTCTTTAATATTCCATTAGCACCAATAGTAGAAAGAGCTCGTCCAAAGATTGTTTCTACTTCAATTAATGATATTGTTGAACAATATTTAAGTGATCACCAGCATCTAAATGCTAGTATTGAGGGAAGACTTGTGGTGCTATGAGAAAGATAATATTGGGTTTATCTATTTTGACTACTGTTGCGTGCAGTAGTCAAAATACTTTTCAAGTTGTCTTAGACTATCCACCTGCTTATAGCGATGTTAAGAAGAATTACAAAGAAGGCGAGCTTGTAAGGATTATTTATGCTGAGGGTGGTGGTTTCATGTATGATGCTAGGGTGTCATTTAATATTGAGGGTGTTGACGCAAAGACGTATTTTGATGAAGAGAAGCAAGGTTACTGTATCGAGTTTTTTATGCCCGCTAATGATGTGAAAATATCTTGTAGGATTTTTTATAGCTAAAATCGTATAATAGGGTCGATGAAATATATATTAGAAGACAAGATACTTAAGATTGAGATTGCTTCTCTATTTAATGAGAAGGTACAAGACTTTTTTGATGAATTTATTCCTTCAAAGAAGATTCAACATTTATTGATTCAAAACAAATGGATTACTTTAGATGGTAATCCTTGTAAGCGTGAAGACTTTATTGTGGGGATGAATTTAGAGATTAATATTTATCCAGAAACTTTTGAATATCATGAGTCTAAGCATAAGCTTGATGTGGTTTATGAGGATGAAATCATTTTGGTAGTTAATAAGCCAAAGGGTGTTTTGGTTCATAGTGATGGTAATGATGAGGATACTTTAACAGAGTGGGTTAAGGCTTATTTTATGGATAGACCATATATTAGTGCTTATCCATTACATAGACTAGATAAAGAGACTAGTGGTTTAGTTATGTTCTCTAAGTCTATTATTTTCCAACCTTTGTTAGATAAGCTATTGAGTGAGAAACAAATTAGAAGATCATACTTAGCTTTTGTGAAGGGCAAGATGGAAAGAAATGCTTCGATGATTATTAATGAACCTATTGGCAAGGATCGTCATAATGCGAATAAGCGAGTTGTTTATAAGGGTGGTCAAAGTGCTTTAACTAAGGTTAGAAGTTTGGGCTATTCTAAGAAGAATGATTTTTCTATATTAAGATGTATTTTAGATACAGGCAGAACTCATCAAATTAGAGTTCATTTGTCATATAAACATTATCCTATTTTGAACGATCAATTATATGGTGTAGAGTCACCGCTTTGTATCCGTATGGGTTTGATGGCTGATGAGTTAGAATTCTATCATCCTTTAAAACAAGAGATGATGACAGTTGAGACTGATTTACCTAATGATTTGGGTAAGCTTTATTATGAGGTGATTAAATGATAAAGACTAACGCTATGCGTTTGTTAGATAAGGCGAAGATTTCTTATGAATTACTAACTTATGATATTCCTAAGGAATCTTTTTCTGGTGAAAAAGTAAGTGAATACTTAGGACAGGATCCTAAGATGTGTTATAAGACTTTGGCTGCTAAGCATGATCATGATCTTTTTATATTAGTTATTCCAGTAGATCAACAAATTGATTTAAAGAAGGCTGCTAAAGAGATTGGCGTTAAGAGTTTAGAGATGGTTCATGTCAAGGATCTTCTTAAGGAAGTAGGTTATGAAAGAGGCAGTGTCTCTCCTATTGGTGTTAAGAAAAATAAGGGCATTTTCTTTGATAAGGAAGCTCTTAATCATGAATTTATTGAAATATCAGGTGGTGCCTTTGGGACTAGCTTGAAGGTTGATAGAGCTATTATCTTAGATTTCTTAAAGGCTCAAGTAAAGGACTTGTGTGTAGATGAAATATGATGCGATAGTTGTGGCCGGTGGTGTTGGCAAAAGAGCTGATTTGGGTTTTAATAAGGTCTTATATCGAACAAGAGATGGTAAGACTGTTTTAAATCATTCTTGTTTAAATTTCATTAATGATGATGATTGTCAAAAACTAATTGTGGTTTGTAACTTTGAACTTGATTTCAAGTGTGACAAGTTAGTAGTAGTTCCCGGTGGTAAGGAAAGATATGAGTCGGTTCTTAATGGTTTAAATAAGGTTACAAGTGATTATGTACTTATTCATGATGGGGCTAGACCTTTCTTGGATTTTGATGATTTAGAGAATTTAAAGGTAAATGTATCTGAATATTCTTGCGCTTTATTGGCTAAGAAGGCTGTGGATACTATCAAGTATGTAAATGATGGTTTTATTGATAAGACTATTGATCGTGAACATATATATTATGCTTTGACGCCTCAAGGATTTAAAACGGATTTGATTAAGAATGCTTATAAAAGCGTTGATTTAATTGGTATCACTGATGATGCATCTATTGCGGAAAAGTGTGGTTATAAAGTTAAGGTTGTTGAGTGTAAGTCTGATAATAGGAAGTTAACTTTAAAAGAAGATTTTAATAATTTATGATTAGAGAAGTGATTGTAGTTGAGGGTAAAAATGATACCAAAAATCTTCAAAGGTATTTTGAGGTAGATACTATTGAGACTCATGGTTTGGGTTTAAGTAGAGAGACTTTAGAATATATTGATGAGGTTAATGATAGAAGAGGCGTGATTCTTTTCTTGGATCCTGATTCAGCTGGTGAGAAGATTAGAAAGAGAATCAATGATTATATACCTGGTCTTAAGAATGCTTTTGTGTTGAAAGAAGATGCACGCACTAAGAAGAAGGTTGGTGTTGAGCATGCTTCTTTCAATGTTTTAAAAGAGGCTCTTGATCATGTGGTTAGTTATGATGAATTTCATCATACAATTAGTGTAGAAGATATGTATGAATTACATCTTATGGGAAGTGATGATAGTTCTTATAGGCGTGATGTAGTTTCTAAAAAATTTCATATAGGCAAGTGTAATGGCAAGACGATGCTTAAAAGGCTTAATATGTTAGGGATAAGTAGGGAAGAGTTAGATGATATCGAATATTAATTATGTAAAGAAGACATTGGGTGATTTGAAGGCTAAGAAGAAGTTTGGCCAGAATTTTTTGATTGATTCTAATATAGTCGATAATATTGCCAAGAATGCCTGTGATATTAATTGTAAGACGATTGAGATTGGTCCAGGTCTTGGTGCACTAAGTGAGATGTTACTTAAGTATTCAAAGTGTGTTGATGCTTACGAGATTGATAAGGATATGTATGCTATCTTGAAGGAGTCGATCGATGATTCAAGATTTAATGTTTATCTAGAGGATTTCTTGGATACTGATTTGACTAAGTATGAGGGTGAGACTATTAGGGTTTGTTCAAACTTACCTTATTATGTGACTACACCGATTCTTTTTAAGTTGTTCAATAGTAATTTGGATATTTCTAAGATTACAGTAATGGTTCAAAAGGAAGTAGGAGATCGTTTTAAGGCTAGAGTTGGTAGTGAAGACTATAATGCGCTTAGTATTATTGTTCAGTATCTTTATGATGTGAAACAGGAAATGAATGTTTCTAAGGCTGTCTTTTATCCAAGTCCTAAGGTTGATAGCGTGGTTATTTCTTTTACGCCTAAGTTTAAAAGAAATTTTGAGTATGAGAAGGGCTTGTTTGAATTTATAGAGAATTGTTTCAAGAATAGAAGAAAGACTTTGAATAATAATCTTAAGCAATTTCTTGACGTTGATACCATTGGCAGAATTTATTCAACTTTGAATTTAAAAGAGAGTGTAAGGGCACAAGAATTGAATTTGGATACTTTTATTAGAATGTATGAGGTGAGTGTTAATGAAGATTAAGGCTTATGCGAAGATTAATTTAGCTTTGGATGTCTTGGGTGTTAGGAATGATGGTTATCATGAGTTAAGAATGATTATGGTACCGCTTGATTTCTTTGATGATATGGATATCAGTTATAGTGAAAAGATGGAGTACGTTTCTAATCGTCCTTATATTTTCTTTGATGAGAATAATACGATTGTTAAGGCTTTTAATATTATGAAAGAGGAGTTTGGGATTAAGGAGAACTTTAAGGTTGTCTTAAATAAGATGATTCCAACTCAGGCTGGTTTAGCTGGTGGCAGTACTGATGGTGCTGCGATTATTAAGTTTTTGAATGTTAAGTATAACTTACAGTTGTCTGATGAGAAGATTAAGGAATTGTGTCTTAAGATTGGCGCTGATGTTTATTTCAACTATTATAGTAAGCCTGCTTTAGTAGAAGGACTTGGTGATAAGCTAACTTTTATTGATATTAAGGATGATTATCATGTGTTACTAGTAAAGCCTAAACGTGGTGTTTCAACTAAGGAGTGTTATAAAAAGTTAGATATGGATACTTGTGTGCATCCTGATGTTGATTTGATTTTGGATAAGTTAAAAAATGGTGAAAATATTAAGCCATATCTTAAGAATAGTTTGGAGGCTCCTGCGATTGAACTTTGTAAGGGTATTGCCAAGGCAAAGCGTGATTTAGAGTATGCTGGTGCTGATTTTACAATGGTTACAGGTAGTGGTTCTACTGTTTATACAATTGATAGAGATTTGTTTAAGATTAACCAGCTTAGAAAAAAGATGATGAATAGAGGATATTTTGTCAGAACTTGTCAAATATTAAAGTCTAAATAGGCAATTAAATGCTAGAATAGAACTAGGTATACCCATGAATAGTGCTGTTTTATTTTTAGATGGTCAAAAAGAATTAGAGTTAGCGACTCTAATGGTTAATGATAAGATGTTAATCGATTATACAATCGATGTTTTAAGGCGTCTTGATTTGGATTCAATCTTTTTGATTGGTGGTGAAAATGTACATATTGATGGTGTAGTTAATAGAAGTTCAGTTGAAGAAATTGTTGGCGATTTAAGTAGTAATGATGGTAAGTGTTTACTATTGTCACCTTTTTATCCTTTGATTGAGAAGGAAGATTTTTTAAGTTTAATAAAACAGGAAAATAGCGTTTTTTATAATGAGGAGCTAGTTCCTGTTTTTTGTTTAAATAATAAGGATATTGAAGCTTTTGAAACTTTACAATATAAAGCGGTTACTATAACAAGTGAGAATAGTAAACGTTTTGAAAGTATTAAGGATATTCCTTTTGTTTGGAAGACTATTAAAAATAGAATTATTGATAAGCACATGAATAATGGTGTCATTATCGAGGAACCTGATAATGTTTCTATTGGAATTGATGTAAAGATTGATAAGGGTACAAATATTGGTCCTTATGTAAGCATTAGTGGTAAGTCTAGTATTGGTAAGAATAATAGAATAGGTAAGGGTAGTACTATTAAGGGTTCTAAGCTTGGTGATGACAATGAAATTGATGATTCTAAGCTTTATGATAGTACACTTGGAAATAATTGTATTATTGGTCCTAATAGTTTGGTTGACTCTAAGTGTTTTATTGGGGATAATACTAGGGTTGCAAGTTTTGTGAAGCTTTCAAATTGTAGACTTGCGAATGATTGTGTTGTTGATCATTTGTCTTGTTTATCGAATACAACTTTGAGGAATAATGTTAGGGTTGGTGCTAGTGTCACTACCGCTAATAATAAGCTGACTATGGTTGGTTCTTATAGTGAGATCGGTAACAATGTTAACTTGATTTCACCTTTATATGTAGGTTCTTATGCCTTTGTTGCGGCTGGATCTACTATAGATAAGAATGTTGAGAATGGAGACTTGGCAATAGCGCGTCTTTATCAACAAAACAAAAAAGGATATGGATATAAGTATACTAAGGAGGGGCAGTAAGTAATTTAGTATGAACGAAGATATCAAAGTTTTTTCTTTATCTGGTAACCAAGATCTAGCAAATGAGATTTGTTCTCATTTAGGTATTGAACCTGGTAAGATTTCAGTTAATCATTTCGCAGATGGCGAAACATTAGTTGAATTCGGTGAGAGCGTTCGTGGTAAGCAAGTTTATTTTGTGCAAAGTACATATAAGCCAGTTAACGAACGTATTATGGAACTTCTTGTGGCAATTGATGCGGCTAAGCGTGCAAGTGCTAGTGAGATTCAATGTATTATTCCTTATTATGGATATGCAAGACAAGATCGTAAGGCAAAACCAAGACAACCTATTACAGCAAGACTTGTAGCTGATTTATTAGAAGCAGCTGGTGCTAATAGAGTTATTACAATTGATTTACACGCATCTCAAATTCAAGGTTTCTTCTCATTCCCAGCAGATGATTTAACAAGTATTCCTATGATGGGTCGTTATTTCTTAAATAAGGGTTTAGATATGGAAAATGTTGTTGTTGTTTCTCCTGACCATGGTGGTGCAACAAGAGCTAGAAACTTAGCAAATATCTTAGATACTAGTATTGCGATTGTTGATAAAAGACGTCCAAGACCTAACGTTTGTGAAGCACAAAGTGTTATCGGTGATGTTGATGGTAAGGACTGTATCGTTGTAGATGATATTTGTGACACTGCAGGTTCTTTAGTTGCTGCTTGTGATATCTTAAAGAGATTTGGTGCTAAGGATATTTATGTTTGTCTAGCACATGGTGTTTTCTCAGGTCCAGCTATTGAAAGACTTGAAAACTCTTGTATCAAGGAAGTTGTTTGTACAAATTCTATTCCTCTTGATGAAGAAAAGAAGGCTCAAACTACTAAGATTAAGCAATTAAGTATTGGTTTGATGTTATCTAAGTTAATCTTAGCTATTTCTAGTCATAAGCCAGTATCTGAAATCTATAGATTATTTGAAGATCACGAATAATAAAACTAAAGCAAGTACCTCTTGGTGCTTGCCTTTTTAAAAGTATCATTCATCACTTAGATTCTCATCTAGCTTTCTCTTGCCTTGTTTAATTTTTTCTAGATATGAGGCAATACTTTCAAATACTTCTCCATCTATTCCAAATATAGCACATGCATCAGCAAGCACCGTTAATTTATCAACTGAATCAGGATCTCCTTCTTTGACAATATCATGAATCTCTTTTCCTGATGATAATAAATCTAAGATATTGGCTGCCCACTCTAGGCCAAAGACTGATAGGACAAGACTTAGACCTTCTAAACTATTATCGATATCAAGCTCTGGTTTATATAATGGCAATAGAATAGTGGTTGTTATGTTTTTATCATAAGTAGTGTAATTGACTATTGTCTTATCTTTCTTTAATTGAATTAATTCGTTAATGTGATTATCAATGATAGCGTTTGAACCAATAACTAAAACTTTAATATCTTCAAATTCATTTAGTTTATTGATGTTTGTGTTTGATAATTCAAAGATGATTAAATCAGGATTTTGTTCTTCTATTAATTCCTGATAATTTTCTATATTGTCAAAGTTGAACTTAATCATTGGCATTTTCTTAAGCGTTTCACTTAAACTTTTTGAATATTCATTTTCGGTTGCGATAAGATCAATTGTCTTTATTTCTAATTCTTTTAATAATTGTCTACTTGTTTTTGCGACTAATGATTTGCCAATAAGTTTGACTCCTGTTTTGGCAGCTTTTTTGGTTATAAAGAAATATATGCTAGCTGTAGAAACTCCAATAATGGCAATTGATGTTAATGCGACTGTTGTTGGGTTTTCTTTAGCATATTCTATAAAAGTTAAAGCAGGAATTTCTTCTCTTAATATATTGTTACATCGAGTACACCTCTTTTCTTTATAACCTTTTTGGTTTAATGAAGGTTCTTTGATGACTACAAATTCTGAGAAGTTATGACCTAGTGGATTTATATCTTCACTAAGTTCCTTATTACATCTTTTACATAGGGCTTGTTTATATCCTTTATCAATACATGTAGGATTTTTCTTAAGTTCCATATTTGTCATTTCATGGCCTAATGCTTTAATGGAATTGTTTTCTTCTTTATTACAACGGGAACATGTTCTTGTTTCTATACCATCATCAATACATGTAGGTACGTTTATTATTTTCCATTCGCTGAAGTTGTGATTTAAAGCTTTGATTGTTTTAGTTTCTTCTTTATTACATCTAGTGCAAGCACGACTATCTTTACCATTTTCTGTACATGTTACTTTCTTTATGGTTTTCCAGTTTGTGAAGTTATGTCCTAATGCGTTAATGATTCTCGACTCTTTCTTGTTGCATCGTGAGCATGTTCTTACTTCTTCACCTTGTGTTACACAAGTTGCGGGTTTAGAAGTGTTCCAATTAGCAAAATTATGGCCAAGAGCATTAGTTGTGATATTGCTAGATTCATTACATCTCGTACATGCTTTTTGTGTTAAACCATTTTCGGTGCAAGTAGGATTTTTAATTACTGTTTCACTAAAACTATGACCAAGTTCTGGTATTGGACTATTACGAATTTGGCCACACTGCGCGCATTCTTCTTGTTTGATACCAGCTACAGTACATGTTGGCTGTGTTGTACCAATATTATTCCAAGTGTGATTTATCTTTGGAGTATTTGTTTGTTTACGATGCTGACAATATCGACATAGTTCAACAACAGTGCCTTCATCTTGGCATGTTGCAGGTGTTTCACTTTGAATATGATAATCATGTTTATTACCAGGAACATAAGTGCTTGTTTGACATACATCACAAGTAATGAATTGGCCTTCACATACGATGTTGTCAGGATCATATGTTATTGTGTTTTGACAGTTATCACATGTTATTGTATCGCCATGGATGTGTAGAGGAGTAAAAGCAATAGTTAATAATGTTAATACAAATAAGCAAATGACAGTTCTTTTCTTATTCATAGGCGTCTCCTTTCTATACTGTCTCTTTTCATCTTTATAATAAAAAAGTGCAGTTTAAAAGCATTCACCTAAATTGATGATTTTAATATGACTCTCTTATAGAGAAGCCGTAATAACTACAGTAAAAATCGGCAAAGACTACATATTTTAGTCTAATATGACTAGTGATCGAGTTGCAGAAACTTGAAAAGGCCTGCGACCAAGGTAGTTCCTGCGGAGGCTCATTTGCATTATTAGTCATCTTTCTTGAAGTAAAAATCACTAGAAAAGATAATTGAATATGGTTCTATAAGTTTATATTTAGTCTTAAGTTTTAAAATTCTTTTAACTGATTCGTTGATTCTTTCCTCTTTGATTTGATTAGTATTAATTGCTTGTATTATGGTGTCAAAAGCTTCTTTATAGTTTTCCGGCATCAACAAAATATCGACTCCAGCATAAATTGCGCCTAGGGCAACTTCTTGGTTTGTGCAGTATTTAGTGATGGCTGCCATCTCAAATGAATCAGTAATCACAAGGCCATCATATTTATAATTTTTTCTTAAAATATCGGTGATAATTTCTTTTGATAAAGAAGCTGGTAAATCATCATTTGTGGTATTTGGTGTTTTAATATGACCAATCATAACCATATCGGAAATATCTAGGTTGTTGATAAAAGGGACTAGCTCTTCTTCCTTTAACATCTCTAAAGTATCTTCAATATTAACCTCATTTAAATGGCTATCATCTTTACTATTACCATGACCTGGAAAATGTTTAGTACAGGCGATGATATTGTTGTCATGTAGACCACTAATAAAGGCATTGACCATGGTTGAAACTAGAATTGGATTATTACCGAAAGATCTTTCGCCTATGATGTTATCTTGAGAATCTGAGTTGATATCAGCTACAGGGGCAAAATCAATATCGATATGATATTTCTTTAAATAAGAGCCGATATAATATCCTTGTTTATAGGCATCATCATATGTTTTTAGGGTATTACTATTAGGCATTTTCTTAACTCTAAATTTATTTGAGTTGGCAATTCTTGAAACAACGCCTCCTTCTTCATCGATGCAAATTAATGGTCTATTATTTAGATTATGAATGTTGTTTGTAAGGGTGATAAGTTGTCTTTCATCATTTAAATTTTTCGCAAAAAGCACTATACCACCACATGGATACTCATTATATGTGTCTATCATTTCATCATTTAAGATGTCGTGTTTGATATACTTGCCGCTTAATTCATCGCTGATATAGTCAGGATCTAGTGCCTCAAGTCTTATAAAAAACATTTGACCTACTTTTTCTCTTAATGACATTTGATTGATGATTAAATCATATTCATCTTTGATAGAAAGCGGTTGAATTAGAAACATGATTGTTAATAAGGAATTAATCAATTTCATCTAAAAACTCCCTTACCGTTTTTTCGTAAAGCTTGGTATCTTTTAAATAACTCTTGGCATGGCTTGCATCTTTAATTATTAATAATTTCTTCTTACAGGTCGCATTTTCAAATATCTTATAGGCATCACTAGTAGGGACAAAATGGTCTCTACTACCGTGGATGATTAAAAGGTTATTTTTGTAGTTTTTGATTGATTTATAAGCTTCTTTATCTTTAAGTGAATATTTAGCTAATAATTTTAAAAGAATATTAGATATTGGAACTAATGGAAAAGATGGAAGGTGATACATCTTCTTGATTTGATAAGCTACCTCATCATAACCTGAGGCAAAACCGCAGTCGGCGATGATGGCTTTTACTGGGCTCGAACATGGGCTCGAATCTGGACTCGAACATGGGCTCGAATCTGATGGACTCGAATCTGTGTTTAAAACCGTAGCAGCACCCATCGACATTCCATACAAGATGATGGTTTCTTGATTCATGTTGGTAACAAGATAATCAACCCAAGAATTAACATCAATAGAATCTAAGACACCAAAACCAATGTATTTACCTTGTGATAAACCATGAGCTCTATTATCTACAAATAAAAGGTTGTAGCCAAGACTATTAAGAAACTTAGCAGACATGCCAAAATCATAAAGACCATCCTTGGCCTTATAACCATGAACACAAATGATAGTCTTGTTGGTATTGTTGTTGATGAATAGGGCATGTAGTTTTAGATTATCAAAAGAATTAATATATAAGTCTTCAGGATTTAAAGAATAGATATATTCTCTACCTTCTTGATTGGCGTTAATATATTCATACCATGCAGGTGTTGTATCTAATTTATCATTTCTTACAAAAGTTTCTTTAATAAGAAAAAGACAAATAATGATAATAACAAGTAATACTAATAAAATTAAATACATACTTTCATTCTAAACCACTTGCGTATGGTGGTAAACTTATAAAGTATGAAAAAGGTTTTAGTTATTGGTTGTGCAAGAAGCGGCTATTGGGCTTGTAAGCTTCTTAATAAGAAAGGTTTTGATGTGACTTTAACTGATGCGAAAGAAGTTAAAGAGAAATCAGAACTGGAGATATTAGGTATAACTGTTTATGATAACGGTCATCCTGATTGTTTATTCAATGATACCTATGACTTTGTGGTAAAGAATCCAGGTATCCCTTATTCAAATAGACTAGTTGTCTTTTTTGAAGAGGAGAAGATACCGATTATTACTGAAATCGAATTAGCTTTAAATTATGCGAAGAATTATAAGGTAGCTGCTATTACAGGTACTAATGGTAAGACGACAATTACTACTTTAGTTCATGAAATATTGAAAGAGGAATTTAAATCTTATGCCTGTGGTAATATTGGCACTGCCTTAAGTGAAATAGTATTTGAACATGAGGATGAAGATGCACGTATTGCGTTAGAGATTAGTGCTTTCCAATTATTAGGGGCACCATCTTTCCATCCAGAATGTGCTGTTATTACAAATTTAACACCAGATCATTTAGATTATTTTGATACATTAGATGATTATTATAAGGCAAAGACTTTGGTGTACAAGAATATGAGTGGTGATGATTGGTTCATCTTGAATCTTGATGATGAGAACTGCATAGATTATTGTAAGGATATTAAGTGTAAAGTTGTTACTTTCTCATTAGACAAAAAAGCTGATTTATGTTTAAAAGGTGATAAGGTTTATCTATTTGACCAAGAATTATTCGATAGAAAAGATTTGAGGATTATTGGTAAACATAATCTAGCTAATGCGATGATGGCAGCTTGTTTAGCTTATAAATTAGGCGCAAGCGTTGAGGTTATCAACAAAGTCATTACAACATTTAAGGGTGTTGAACATCGTATTGAATTCGTAAAGGAAGTAGATGGCGTTAAATATTACAATGATTCAAAGGGTACAAATACTGATAGTACAGTTATTGCCCTAAGATCTTTTGAAAAGCCGGTTATTCTATTAGCCGGTGGTCATGATAAACACACAGGATTTGATGCGTTAAAGAATGAAGTTGATAAGATTGGATGTTTGATTACTTTTGGCGAGACTAAGCATCTATTGGCTGAGTTAAAAGATGATGCGATTGTGTGTGAAACTATGGATGAGGCTTTAGATAAGGCAACAAGCATAGCTAAAAAAGGTGATGTAGTATTATTATCACCTGCATGCTCAAGTTATGATCAATTTAAGAACTTTGAAGAGCGTGGAAGGATTTTTAAGGAGTTAGTGAACAAACTTTAGATGGTATTAGGAATATTTGATAGCGGACTTGGTGGTCTAAGTGTTTTAGGAGAAATTTTAAAAAATAATTCGTTTGATAGAATTGTTTATTTTGGTGATACAGCTAGAGTACCTTATGGTGATAAGGATATAGCAACCCTAAGACAATATGGCAAGGACGATATCGATTTTCTTGCGTCTAAAGGA
>CAKUQM010000022.1 GCA_934675465.1 uncultured Erysipelotrichaceae bacterium
CATGCCAACCAGCATTATTCTCCATATAAGAAACGCCCTTTCCTTTTACAGTATGAGCTACGATAACAGTTGGCTTACCCACTACTTTTTCCTTGAAACCATTTCTAATAGAATCAAAGTCATTACCGTCTATTTCAACAGCATGAGCACCAAAAGCTAATGCCTTTTCTTTTAATGGAAGTGGACCAATAACATCTTGTACATTACCATCAATTTGTAGACCATTATTATCAAAAATAATAACAAGATTATCTAACTTATAATGACACGCAGCCATTAAAGCTTCCCACACAATGCCCTCTTCAGCCTCACCATCACCAACAAGACAATAGATTGTATGATTATTGTTATCTAACTTATTGGCAAGAGCCATACCTACAGCACAACTTACGCCCTGTCCTAAAGAACCAGTAGACATATCAACTGCATCTAAGAAAGAAGTACTAGGATGACCTTGTAACTTAGAACCTAATTTTCTAAAAGTTAATAAGTCTTCATCGATTAATTCCTTCTCTTTTAGTACTGCATATAATGCAGGTGAACAGTGTCCTTTAGACAAGACAAAACGATCTCTATCTTTTGAAGAAACATTATCCTTATTAATATCCATCTCTTCAAAATATAAGTAAGTAATAATATCCGCACAACCCAAAGAACCTCCTGGGTGACCACTTTGTGCAGCATATACCATGTCAACGATATTCTTTCTAATATTATTGGCATGAAACTGTAATTCTTTGTTTTCCATAACGTTCCTCCGATTGTAATTTTATCATTTAAATTTAATTTTAAAAGAATTGAAACGCTCATAAAAACAAGAGATTTTTGCTTGCTTTGTATGGTTAAAATAATGATAAATAGTGAAGATAAGGCACTTTAAATAATTTTAGTTGTATGAAATTATATGAATGATTATATGAATTAGTAATATAAATAATCCTAAAAAAAATAAAAAAATCATAAAAATAATTCATAAAAAAAGTAGATTTCTCTACTTTAGTTTCTATTTAATGGTTCTACTTTGATTATTTCAACTTTAGAATCATTTGCAAGTTCTTCTAATACTTCATCATCAACTTCAACATCTGTTATTAAAGTATTAACATCGTTTAAGCCACAGTAGCGATAATTATAATCAAGGCCTATTTTTGTGTGATCACATAATAGGAATTTTTTGCCTCTAGTGTGTTCAATCATCGCCTTGTTTATAGATGTTTCTTTGATAAGTCCAGTAGAGGCTCCATTTTTTGATAATCCACTGCATCCTATAAAGCACTTGTTTGCGTTGATTGAGTTAACAGCTTTTAATGCAATGTCACCAACCATTGAATTTTTAGGATATCTAACTTCTCCTCCTGTGAAGATTATTTCTACTTGGTCATCAGGATGACTGTTTATTGCCTTGGCATTATTTGTGATGATTGTTACATTCTTATATTTTATATAGTCAATCATCATGATGGCTGTCATGGAAGTGTTGATGAAGATTACATCATTATCTTCGACAAATAGAGCGGCTCTTTTTGCGATGGCTTTCATGTAACGGAATCTATCATAATTTTTGTTGTCATCAACAAATTCTTGAATTAGAGAAGCGCTGCCATAATTCCTTACAATAGCCCCCATATCTTCCCAATATTGAAGGTCTCTTCTGATTGTTACAGCTGATACATCGTATTTTTCTACAAGATCATCAACAGATATACTGTTATTTTCTTGTATTGTCTTCATTATTTCGTTTCTTCTCTTATCAACTATTGCTTTACTTACTTTCATTTACAGTCTCCATTAATATATCTAATTGTTCCTTATAAGTTTCTTTTTCATTGTTAGGTGCAGTTAGTATTAATTCTTCCAAAATGAATTTACATTCCTTAGGATTCATATATGCCATATTAACATTTTTTAATAGCTTATAAGCTTCTCCGTCTTGTTTGATGCCTAATTTGTGAATAGCATCTAATTCATCATATTGGAATATCTTTGGTCTTTTTTTCATATTCTCAATATTTTTCACGTCATTATAAACAGTATTTAATTTTTGCGTTTGACCAAGCATTAGGTACGCCCTCATCTGATAATAACATTTAATTAGCAACATTTCGACATTTACAGAGAACTTCTTATCGTTTTCTTCGATTGTTTGTAATACTAAACGAGGATCTTTTCTTTCTAGTGCAACCATGGTGTCAAAAAGACCTCTATTATTAACGTAGGTTTTGAATACATCTTTAGTTTCCAACTTGTCATATATTTCGCTCGCTTTATCTGGATCTAATTTGAAATTTAAATACCAAAGAGCTTCGTTATATAAAAGTTTAAGATATTCATTTAATGAACCGAATATTAGTGCTACTACACCAATAATTACAAATAGTATGCCGGCGATACTTTTGTCATTTATTGCAGTTTTGATTACAAAAAAGGCAAAGACAAAATAGATTGCAAGTGTGAAAATCATGATGATTTTCTGTTTTAAAGAATAGTGTTTGAACATAATAATAACCTCAATAGCATTATATACTATTTTAATGATTAATTTTTATTAAATAATCATAAAATCGCCATTTTTATGATTTATGAGTAATTTTATGCTTATATGAACAATGGTTTTATGAATATTGTAATTAAAAATAAATAAAATTAACATAAAAACGTACATATGAGGAGGAGAAAATATGAGTTTAGATTTTTACAAAGATTATAGTACATGGACTGATGAATTATTTGGAGTTAAGAAACCTATAATCGCAATGTGTCACCTTCAACCATTACCTGGAGACCCTTATTATGATGAAGAAGGTGGTTTGGAAAAAGTTGTTGAAGCTGCTAGGAAAGATGTTGTTGCGTTACAAAATGGTGGTGTAGATGGCATTATGTTTTCTAACGAATATTCATTGCCTTATTTAACTAAAATTGAACCAATTACAGTGGGTGCTATGGCTTATGTTATTGGTAGACTTAAAGATGAAGTTATTAAAATCCCTTATGGCGTAAACTGTTTATGGGATCCTATTGCTTCTCTAGATTTAGCAAAAGCAGTTGATGGTAAGTTTATTAGAGAAATTATTTCAGGTGTTTATGCAAGTGATTTTGGTACATGGGATACTGACCCTGGAGCTACTGCAAGACATAGACATAGAATTGGCGCTGATCATATTAAGATGTTATATAACATTGTCCCTGAAGCAGCAAAATATTTAGCTGATAGAGATATTGCTTCAATCGCTAAGACTACTGAATTTAATTGTCGTCCTGATGCAATTTGTGTTTCAGGTTTAACTGCTGGTGCTGAAACAGATACTCAAGTATTAACAAAGGTTAAGCAATCAGTTAAGAAGACACCTGTTTTCTGTAACACTGGTTGTAATAAAGACAATATCGTAAGACAATTAAGTGCTTCTGATGGTGCTGTTTGTGCAACTACATTTAAGATTGATGGTAAATTTGAAAATCCAGTTGATGAAGCAAGAGTTAAAGAGTTCATGGATATTGTAAAGGAATATAGAAAAAGCTTATAGAAACTCTGTCCCGAGGAAGTTCTATAAATAGGAAAAGATCACAGATGTGGTCTTTTCTTCTAGATAATGTTTTTATTTCTTAAGTATTCTGAATAATTTTCAATTCTCTCTTTATTTTTGTTGTAATCTATCTCATAAAGACAAGAATATAATACATTTAGAATATAAATTATAGATACTTGGGAAGCTAAAGAACCAATCTTAAGGATTTTATCTTCCCCATGAAAAATATTAAGAATATAATCGAATTTATGAAGATAATCATAGTTATTCATAGAAGTAACTAAAATAGTCTTTGCTTTAGATTCACATATTAATTTAATTGTTTTACTTTCGAGTGTGAGCGTTTTTCCTGTTGTTGAAAGAATCAAAATACAGTCATCTTCTTTAATATTATGCAAATTAACAAGAGAATAGGAATAATTATTTAACATATAAGCATAACAGTCTATTTTTGTAAGTTTATAAATAAATGATTCAGCACCAATATAACAATCTCCTAAAGCGTATATAAAAATACGATTTGAATTGTATAATACCTCAACAATATTCTTTAAAGTGATTTCGTCTAAAAGACTATAGCAACTGTCTACTATTTGTTTAGTTAAATTGGAAATGGTATCGGCAATGTTTAAACAAGAATCACTTTCACTAAAAGGTCTATTAGAGTCTACTAGTTTCTTATTATAATTTTTAAGTTCCGATTCTAATTGAATTCTAAAATCAAAATAAGTATCATAGCCTAGTTTTTTATAAAAACGAATTATAGTTGGTCTAGATACAAAACTATTATCAGATAAATCTTGGATCGTCATTTTTGTAACGGTATCTAAATTTTGCAAAATAAAGTTTGCTAAATCGATTTCAGCATTTGTAAAATTACTGTTTTGTTTTAGTTGATCGATAAGTTGCATACTCAAGATTATTATTTAGTAATTGATTTTTATGGTCAATAAAATTGTATGTAAATAATTATAAAAACGATACATCGTTCTTAAAAAATGAACAAATAGTAAAAGAAAATTTTATTGATTAAATTATTTTTTTATTATCGTTTCAAGAGAAAGTTAAACGCTTACATTTTAAATATGTAAATGATAAATTACAAACACAGGAGGATTGTATATGAATATACTAAATTTAGTGTGGGGCTTTTTTAACTATAATATATTCCAAAAGCCCGCATTCTTTGTTGGATTATTGGTTCTTATCGGCTATGCTCTATTGAAAAAACCAATATATGATTGTCTTTCTGGATTTGTAAAGGCAACAGTAGGCTATATGATTTTGGCTGTAGGATCTGGAGGGTTGGTAAGCAACTTTAGACCTATACTATTAGGTTTGGCTACACGTTTTAATTTAACTGCAGCAGTAATTGATCCTTATTATGGCCAAATTGCAGCAGAACATTTAATTGAACAGGTTGGTAGATCTGTTTCGATAGGCATGTCGGTTTTAATTCTTGGTTTCTTTATAAATATTGTCTTGGTTTATTTTAAAAAAGCAAGCAAAGTAAGATCATTAATGATTACAGGACATACTATGATTTGTCAAACTTCAGTCGTTACTTGGTTAATGATGTATGCATTTCCAAATGCCAGTGACTTACAAATAATTATTATGACTGGTGTTTTAATGGGCTTCTATTGGGGAGCAACAACAAATTTGACTGTTGAACCTTGTCAAAATTTAACTAATGGTGCAGGGTTTGTAGTTGGTCATAATCAAATGTTTGGCGTATGGCTTGCAGATACATTTGGTGAAAAAATTGGCGGTAGAAATTCTAAAAAGGTTGAAGACATTGAGCTTCCTGGTTGGTTGGGCGTATTGAAAGAAAATACTGTTTCTAGTGCTCTTATTATGACGGCATTTATGGCTGTATTAATGACTATTTTAGGAAAAGATGTATTGTCAGTGGTTGATTCTAATTTTAACGGAAATCAAAATTTTATATTCTACATTATTGAGACTTCGTTTAAGTTCTCAGTATATATGCAAATATTGTTAGTTGGTGTAAGAATGTTTGTTGCTGAATTATCTCAAGCGTTCCATGGAATTTCTTCTAAGTTATTACCTGGTTCCGCTGCTGGTATAGATTGCGCAGCTACATTTGGTTTTATTCCTCAAAATGCAATTATGCTTGGATTCCTTTGTGGGCTTGCTGGACAAGTATTAGTTATTTTGGGCTTAGTGTTCTTTAAGAGTCCGGTTCTAGTTATTACAGGATTTGTTCCAGTATTCTTTGATAACGCAACAATCGCTGGTTTTGCGAATAAGAAGGGCGGGGTAAAAGCAGTAATAATAATTTGTTTCTTATCTGGTGTTTTACAAGCTGGAGTTGGTGCTTTTGCGGCGAAACATTTCTTAACAGCTACATTCGGAGGTTGGTACGGTAATTTTGATTTTGAATTCTTCTGGCCTTGGATTGGATTACTACTTGAGAATTTCCGCTATGTGGGACTAGGAATTGCGTTGTTAATCTGTATTGTTATTCCTCAAATTCAATATAGAAAATATAAAAAGAATTATTGGCGTATCCTTACAGATTATAGTGCTGTGAAAGCTGAGGAAAATTAAAATGAATATAATGTACGATGAGCTTTCTTGGCCAGAGGCAAAGGAAAAATTACCGAATGTCAGAGGTGTAATTATTCCGTTGGGTTCTGTGGAAGAACATGGGTATCATTTGCCTCTTTGTGTAGATAATAGTTTGGGCTTAGAGATGAGTAAACAAATAGCTGAAAAGACGCAATGTTTAATGCTTCCCATCATGCCATATGGTCAGGTTTGGTCAACTAAGGATTTTCCGGGAACTATTAGTTTAAGCGAAGAAACATTAGTAAATGTTATTGTTGAAATTTCATTGAGTTTAATAAGACATGGTGTTAAAAACATAATATATCATTCTGGGCATATGGGAAACGCACCAGCAATGCGATCAGCAGCAAGAATACTTTATGATAAATACAATTATAAGAACGCCTATTATTTTACTTATACTGATTATACTAAGCTGAGTGAAGGAATCCTTACTGCTCCTATGTGGAAAGGGAATGGAATGCATGCGGCTGAAGTGGAAACATCGATGATGCTTTCGGTAAAACCTGAGCTTGTTCATTTAGAAAAAGCTGTTATAGAATACCCTGAAGATACATGGACTATGGATTATTCTTGTGTTCCTTGGGATAAGTATACTAAAACAGGAGCCCCAGGTGATCCAACTGTGTCTACAAAAGAAAAGGGTGATGAATTAATAAAGAGGCTTGTTGATAGAATGTCAGATTTAATTATTCAATTGATGGAAAGGAATGAATAAAATGTATAAAGTACTTGTAGCCTGCGGCAACGGAATGGGATCGAGTGTATTGATTGGTATCAAGGTTAATAGTGTGTTTAATAAGTTAAATATGTCTTGTAGTATTGATCATTCTAGTGTTGGCGATGCTAAAAACATTATTGATAATTACGATGTTTGTTTTTGTTCAACTGCATTTGTGCCAGATTTGGAAAATCA
Organism: uncultured Erysipelotrichaceae bacterium; assembly: GCA_934675465.1. Classification (GTDB taxonomy): domain Bacteria; phylum Bacillota_I; class Bacilli_A; order Erysipelotrichales; family Erysipelotrichaceae; genus Colivicinus. The sequence goes on from CAKUQM010000022.1 coordinate 7,036, forward strand.
TTGTTCAAAGGCAAAATTAATCGGTTTAAAAAATTTGCTCTCTGAAGAGGAGATAGAAAAAGGTCTTAAGGACAATCTTAATAAATAAACTGCTCCCCCTTTCTTTACCAGGTCACTGTATTAAGTGGCCTGGTTTTTTGTTGGAAAAAAGCTAGCCTTATTGGCTAGCCCCAGATTGATTCAATCTTTTCTCTAATACGTTTTGCTTCAGCTTTAGGATTTTTAGCGTTTTTAATCGCTGAGCCAAAGATGAAACATGAAACAGGTATTCCTTTGAATTTATCTAATTCATCATAATCAATGTGTCCTGTAGCGGCAACAGGTATACCACAATTTACTAATTTCTTTAGGGTTGCTAATTCTTCTTCGTCCCAACCCCCAGGTTTATCTCCTGAATGTTGTAGTGTTAATTGAGAAATGCCTTTCTCTTTCCACATAGGAATATCGTCAAATGACCAATGTCCATATAATTCAATTTGTAATTTGGTATCTAGGTTTCTCTTTTCTCTTTCCTCAATAACCGCATCAATAGTACCAGGTTCACATGCACAAAGGATTGTAGTGTGATCTGGTCTTCCATCTAATAGAGCTCCACCGATGGCGTTACCAGCGTCAACTATTTTTAAATCGGCTAATAATTGTTTGTTAGGTAACATTTCTCTGAAGTATTTAACAACTCTAGCTCCTTCTCTTGCGATCATACAATAACCGCATTCTACAATGTCTACTTCATCTGCCACACCACTTGCTAATACTTTGATAGCATCTTCGGTGCATAAACAGTCTAACGCTAATTGGATCTTTGGTATCATTTCATAAACCTCCTAATAAATTCTGATATGTATTTAAGATCTGGTTTAAAGTCATCTTCGTCCCAACATTCAGATACAAGATAACCTTTATAATTAATTTCTTTTAGATAAGCGAAGACTTTTTCGAAGTCAACCTCACCTTTGCCATATTCAATATTATGTTCATTATGGTAAATAGCGTCTTTAATATGAATCGCAACAACTTCATCTTTACAGTCATGTAAATCTTTTACTGGATCGTATCCATTGTAGATTAGATTTCCGTTGTCAGCGTATTCTTTTAAGTAAGGACTATTTATTTCTTTGATTAATTTAACTAATTTTTCTGAAGTATTGAAATGAGGCACATCTTCCAAGACTTCGATTGCTAAGATGATTTTATAATCTTCATTAAACTTCAAAGCTTCTAAAAGGGCTTCTTTATATAATCTTTTAGTTTCTTCTGTTGATTCTTTTTCATAAACATCATAGGCAGTAAGTTGAATTACTTTGATGTTTAATTTGTTAGCAAGTACAATAGCTCTTTTAATCAGATTAATTCCAAATTCTCTTTTTTCTATATCACCGATTGGGTAATATCTATTAGCCGAAAGGGTCATGGTTTGAAATGGCATATTATACTTCTTTGTTAAACTTAATAGTTCTTCAATTTCTTCATTTGAATAATCTAATTTATTCAATCTATTTTTGTCTATAGATAATTCAATAAAATCAAAATTAGCATTTTTAGCAAGCTTAAATCTTTCTTCCCAACTTATGTTTGCAGGAAGCGCTTTTTCATATATACCTAATAAATTATTCATAATTAAATAAATAGAGTTCACCGTTTGGCGAACTCTATTAACTCCTTATAGGAATGAAGGGAATGGTAAATTCATTGGTTTAGAGAATACATCTGAGAATCCACGTGGATAATGATATTGAATCTTATCCTTGTCATCTGGATATACGAATTTACCACCAACTTGCCAAATAAATGGTTTGAACTTATATTGAAGTCTATCTTTTCTCATGTACCATAATACTAAGATTTCATTAGTATCAGCAGAGAAGTTAGTCCATAAATCATGGTGATAAGGGATCATTACCTTACAATTTAGATTTTCACCCATTCTCAAAATATCAGATGCAGTCATCTTATCTGTAACGCCTCTAGGGTTTTCACCGAATGAACCAAATGCAACGTCGATATTGAATTCATTACCATGTTTAGCATATAAGTTGCCAAAGTGAGAATCACCCGAATGATAGATTGTGCCGCCTGGTGTTTCTACTACATAAGACACAGCTCTTTCATCCATATCATCTAACTTCATACCCTTAATATCACCCTCAGGTGGAGCAGTAATAAGGATTGTTCTATCGATTGATTCAACAACATGAATTGTGATGTCTTTTACTTTAACTACATCTCCAGGTTTTACTGTGTGTAGTCTTTCTTCAGGTACTCCCCATTCTCTCCACTTATCTGTTGCAAATTTTGAACCAATGAATGGAACATCATCTGCACAGTTTTGTAATACCGCAGCAGCTAAGTTGATATCGATATGGTCAGTATGCGTATGAGAAGCTAATACTGCATCGACTTTCTTAATTGCAAATGGATCAAGTACTGCAGGAACAAGTCTTAAGTTAGGTTGTAATTCTGTACAACCTGACATTCTTGCCATTTGGTGATCGGGGTTAATTTTCTTTAAACTGCCATCAGGATTGTAATGAGTTTGTTTGCCTGAACCACACCAATAGTCCATGATAATATTAGTGTCATTTTCAGTTTTTACCCATAAACCAGTACAGCCAAGCCACCACATGGCGAACTTGCCTTTTTCAACAACTGTGTCTTCAATTTCTTCATTTAGCCAAGTTCCCCATTCTGGGAATGTGCTAAGAATCCATTTTTCACGCGTAACATCTTTAACGTTAGGCATTCTTTTTTCCTCCTTTTTATAAAATGCTGTCGCATTTAAATACCTACTTCAATTATATCCATCTTGGGTTTTGTTAAAAGAACATTAAATGAGCATTATAAGAATTATATGAGCGATTATATGAATGTTATTGAATGATGATGAAAATAATTAAAAAATACAGTTATAAAGGAGATGCTTAATAAAATGTTTGAAAAAGAAAAGAAAGAAATACTAAAAGCTTGTTTACAAATGAAGGAATATCAATTGATTTCTTTGACTGGAGGCAATGTATCTTTAAAGATTGATGATGATACTTATCTTGTGACACCTAGTGGCATGCTTTATGAGGAGATGACATATGAGGATATATGTGTTATTGATCATGAATGTAATTTAAAAGAGGGGTGTAGAAAACCATCTAGCGATTCTACTGCCTTAATTTATATTTTTGACAAAATGCCTAAAGTTAGAAGTATAATTCATACTCATCAGCCTTATGCTACTGCAATTGGGCTTACAAACGACTCTTTACCTGCTTGTATGGTTACTTTGATAGATGCAAATCACGCAAGAATCAACGTTGCACCTTGGACTAGATCAAGCGATATTGGTATGGGTAAATTAGTAGTTGAATATGCAGGTGATGCAACAGCGGTAATTATGAAGCATCATGGTGTTATTAGTTTTGGCAAAGATTTAGAGGAAGCATTATATTCTGCAGTTTATCTTGAAGAAGGTGCTAAGACTTATTGTATGGCTTCTATATTTGGAAAAGTGCCAGAACTGAGTGACAAAGAGATAGCTGATGAGGCTAGCGGCTGGGAGTCTTACGGGCAAAATTAGTTTTTTTAATGAATAATTGTTTTTTATTAAATGATTAAAAAAATCATAAAAATATATTAAATGGTCATAAAAACATATAGTATAAAGCGCTTTCATTTCATACAATAGTGGCAAATAAGGAGATAAGCGTATGTTGTTAAAGAATATTGTTGACGCAAAACACTATCAGTTTGTTGAATCTTACGATAATTGGCAAGATGCAATTTATGGTGTAACTAAACCGTTGTTGGATGATGGAACAATAGAGAAAAAGTATGTTGATAGTATTATCGAAAACATTAATACATATGGACCTTATATTGTTATTTTGCCAGAGGTGGCAATGCCTCATTCTACTTTAGGAGGAGAAGGAGTGCATGATACTGCAATTGGTTTTTGTAAGGTTGAAAAACCAGTTGAATTTATTCCAGGAGATGAAAGCAAGAATGCAAGATTGTTCTTTACTCTTGCAGCTGTTGATGACAATGAGCATCTAAAGAATATGCAAATGTTGTCTGAATTGCTTTTGAACGATGGGATTATTGATGATCTTTTGAAGGCCAAGACCGGTCAGGACCTTCTAGAGATAGATAAGAAATATTCTCAGTAGATTAAGAAAGGGGAAAGTTATGAATGTTTTAATGTCTATCTGGACGTTCTTTGCTAATAATTTCTTAAAGACTCCAGCATACTTCATTGGTTTAATCACAATTGTTGGTTATATCCTATTGAAGAAAAAATGGTACGATGTATTCTCTGGCTTTATTAAAGCTACAGTAGGTTACAAAATTCTTTTAGTTGGTTCAGGCGGTTTATCAAGTACCTTCAAGCCAATTATTAGTGCTTTATCTAGCAAATTTGGAATTGATGCTTTAGTTCTTGATACTTATGTTGGTCAGGTTGCTGCTCAATCTGCTATCGAGACTGTAGGTAAGTCTTTCTCTCAAGTAATGGTATTGTTGTTGATTGCGTTTATCTTTAATATCTTGCTTGTAAAGTTCCAAAAAGTTACTAAGTTGAGAGCTGTATTTACTACAGGTCACGTTCAAACTCAACAAGCAACATTCGCATTCTGGATTTTCTTGACATGTTTCCCTAAGTTGGGTGATACTCCAATGTTAATTCTAATGGCTGTGTTATTAGGTTTATATTGGGCAGTAGGTTCTAACTTAACTGTTGAAACAGCTCAAAGATTAACTGATGGTGCTGGTTTCTGTGTTGCTCACCAACAAATGTTTGGTATCGCTATCTATGAATGGGTAGGAAGCAAATTATTTAAGAAGGGCTCTGCTAAGAAGTTCGAAGATTACGAATTACCTGGTTGGTTATCAATCTTTAATGAAAACATGGTTTCAACTTCAGTATTAATGTTATTGTTTATTGGAGTTATTATGATAGTAACAGGAAAAGAAGCTTTGGTTGCTAATGGTGTAAATATTCCAAATGGTAGTTTCTTCTTCTGTATCTTAGATAACGCTTTAGCGTTTGCAGTTTATATGGCAGTATTACAACTTGGTGTTAGAGTTTTCGTTGGTGAATTAACAAACTCATTCCAAGGTATCTCTAATAAATTATTACCAGGTGCTGTTCCAGGTCTAGATTGTGCTGCATCTTATGGTTTCGGTTCTGCTAATGCAGTAACATTCGGTTTCATCTTTGGTGCTGCTGGTCAATTCTTAGCAATTGGTATCCTAATCGCTATGAAATCTCCATTAATCGCTATCGCTGGTTTCGTTCCTGTGTTCTTCGATAACGCTACTATTTCAGTTTACGTTAACGCTAAGTCAGGTGCTAAGGCTGCTATGTTTGCTTCATTCGTGAATGGTTTACTACAGGTATTCTGTTCTGTATTAGCTGCACAATTCTTCGCATTAGATGGTGTAACAGTAGTTTCTCAAACTATCAGTGCTAAGGGTTGGATGGCTATGTTCGACTGGGCTGTTATCTGGCCTGCATTCGGTGTTATCATGCATTACCTTGGTTACATCGGTGTTGCTATTATTGTTATTATTCTTGTTGCCATTCCGCAACTTCAATATAAGGCTGATCCAGAAGGTTACTTCTTGTGTGTAGAAGATTGGGAAGCTTATAAGAAGCATGTTGATGAAAAAGAAGGCAAAAAAGAATAAATTGTTCCTTGTTAAATAGGAAAAGAGGAAAAGAAGATGATTAAATTGTTAGTTTGTTGTGCTAGTGGTTCTGGTACAAGTATGATGATGAAACTAGCTGCTGAAAAAGCTTGTAAAGCACTAGGCGTTGAAGCAAAAGTGTCTCATATGCCTATTGCGGAAGCAAAGTCTGCCGCTAGAAACTATGATATCGTGGTTACATCTCCAGCATTTGTATCTTCATTTGATTCAGTTAAGGATCATGTAAAGATTGCTGCTGTAAAGAATCCTTTGTCACAAGCGGAATACACACAAGTGTTAAAGGATAACGGTTTAGCATAATTTTCTAAGGGGCTAGTTAATCTAGCCCTTTAAAAACTCAGGAGTAAGGTAATGAAATTTTTAAAAACACATTTAGATGATATTGTTAGGTGCTATTGCACAAGTCATATGTTTATAGATGAAGAATGTTATGCATTCTTTGCAAGCGAAAATCCAAATAGTGAGTGTTATTCATATACGGGTAAAGAATTTAAGAAAAAAGAAGTTGTTTGGGATAAGGACAGAGGTGGTTGCATGTCTATTATTCCTTTTAAAGATAGAGAAGGTGAATTTTTAGCTGTTAATGAATTTTACTTAAAGGTTTCTCCAAGTGCCGCAAAGCTTGTTAGAGGAAAGAAGACAAAAGATGGCTGGGAAGTTAAAGATTTGTTTAATTTACCATATCTTCATCGCTTTGATATTTATCATATTAATGATAAAGATTATGTTGTTTGTGCGACAATCGCAAGAGATAAATCTAATAAAGAAGATTGGTCTCGTCCAGGCCAGGTGTATATTGGAGAAATTCCTTCTGATTTAGATAACAACAATGTTGTGTTAACACAAATTGCTGATGGATTATATAAGAATCATGGTTATACTAGAGGTCAATATAATGGACAGGATTGCGGTTATTTTGGATGTGATAGTGGACTATATAGATTGGCTTATATAGATAATGAATGGAAGTTTGAAAAGATAATGGATGGTCATATTGGTGAAGTTGCTTTGGCTGATATAGATAATGATGGCAAGCAAGAAATTATGACAATTGAGCCTTTCCACGGTAATCAAATGCATGTTTATAAGGAATTAAATGGAAAGTATGATAGGGTTTATACTTATCCAAATGAAATTGATTTCGCCCATGCCTTGGTAGGAACTACATTGTGCAATAAGCCTGTTTTTGTAGCAGGTATAAGAAGAGTTAATTGTGAGCTTTTTGTCTTAACTTATGAAAATGGTGAATTTGTTGTGAATATGGTTGAAGAGGGTGTTGGTCCTGCGAACTTGGATGTTGTTCATTATGATGGAAAAGAATATATTTTAGCAGCTAATCATACTAAAAATGAGGCGGCTATTTATGAAGTAAAGGAGTCTTAAATGTTAGAGGATCTTAAACAAAAAGTTCTAGAGGCTAATTTATTATTACCTAAATATGGACTTGTTGTCTTTACTTGGGGTAATGTCTCTGGCATCGATAGAGAAAAGGGTCTTGTTGTAATTAAACCAAGTGGTGTGGATTATGACATTATGAAGGCTGATGATATGGTGGTAACTGATTTAGATGGTAATGTTGTTGAAGGTAAATTAAAACCGTCTAGTGATTTGGCTACTCATTTAGAATTTTATAAGCATTTTAAGGATATTGGCGGTGTTGTTCATACTCATTCAGTGAATGCCGTTGCTTGGGCGCAGGCTGGTAAAGATATTCCAGCTTTAGGAACAACTCATGGTGATTATTTCTATGGTCAAATTCCATGTACTAGACTTATGACTGAAAATGAAATTAAAGATAATTATGAATTAAATACAGGCAAGGTGGTTGTTGAAGAATTTGAAACAAGACGTATTGATCCAAATCAAATGCCTGGAGTTTTAGTTCATTCTCATGGTCCATTTACTTGGGGCAAGGATCCTTTTGATGCAGTACATAATTCTGTTGTGTTGGATACTTTGGCTAAGATGGCATTAAAGACTATAAGTATTAATGGGGATGTGGGTTCTATGCAAAAAGAATTGTTGGATAAGCATTTTTTAAGAAAACATGGTCCTGGAGCTTATTATGGACAAGGGTAGGGAATATCTTCTTGGCATGTATGAAAAGTCAATGCCAAAGGACTTATCGTGGAAAGAAAAGCTTTTAGCTTGTAAGGAAAGTGGTTTTGATTGGATAGAAATATCTATTGATGAAACAGATGAGAAGATTTCAAGGCTTTATTGGACTAAGGAAGAAAAGGATGCGTTGTTAAGGGATATGAAGGAAACTGGAGTTCCTATTTATACGATGTGTTTTTCTGCTCAGAGAAAATATTCACTTGGTTCTTTAGGCAAAGACAAGCATGATAAGGCTATGGAGATAATGGAAAAGGCCATTGATTTTGCAGCTTATTTGGGAATAAGAATAATTCAATTAGCAGGTTATGATTGTTATTATGAGGATGCTAATGAAGAAACAAGGAATGAATTTGTTAAGAATTTAAAAATTGCTACAAATATGGCTGCTAAAAAGGGCGTTATTTTAGCTTTTGAGACGATGATGGATAGGCCATTTATTGATACTGTCGAAAAGGGCATGGAGTTTGTCAATGTTTGCGGTTCTCCATATCTTGGTATGTATCCTGATATCGGTAATTTAGCTGGTGCTAAACGTGATTATGGATATTCTAAAACGGTTGTTGATGATTTGAAAACTGGTAGGGGTCATATAGTAGCTTGTCATTTAAAAGAGACTGCACCATTAAAGGATCGTAGCGTTCCTTGGGGAACTGGCCTTACTGATTATGTCGAGGATATTAGAGTTTTAAAAGAACTTGGTGTAAGAATGTTTAATGGTGAATTCTGGTGTGATTATCCAGATGATTGGATGAATTGGCTAAAGACATCTAATAAGTTTTTAAGAGATAAGTTAGATCAAGTATTTGAATAATTATGAAAAAAATATATAAGGATTACTTAGTGGCAACTGATTTGGATGGCACTCTTTTGAAAGATGATAAGAGAGTTTCTATTCACAGCTTAGATTATATTAACAAATTGATGAAGAAGGGTTTAAATTTTACTATTGCAACATCAAGGCCTTTTTCAGCTACTTCTAAGTATGCTGAGGTATTGAATGTAGATGTTCCTTGTGTCGTATCTTCTGGTTCGATGTTATATGATTTCAATAAAAAAGAAGTTGTATATTCTGATAATTTAGATAAGAGAATTCTACCTCTATTGTTAAAGGAGTATGGATTCAAAGATATATTTGTTCATTCAACTAAGGGCAGTTTATTAAGTAAAAGTTGCGTACGCTTCAAACAGTTCAGTGATGAGAATCCAAATTTTAATCCTTTAATTATTGAAGATTGTAATCTTGAAGAATATGATTATAGTCAAATAACAGTTTTGCCAGGCGATATCAAAGGATTTATTGCTAGGTATAATGAAATATTCAAGGAATTTGATTTAAATATTTTTGAATGTGGCAATGGTGGTGTTGCGATAATCAATAAGGGAATTTCTAAGGCTAGTGGAATTAAACTTTTGGCCAATAATCTTAATGTTGAAATGGATAAGGTTTTTGTCTTTGGCGATAACTATAATGATATTGAGATGATATCTGAATTTAAAAATTCTTTTGCGATGGCTAATGGTGAAGAAGAAATTAAAAAGTTAGCAACTTATATTACTGTAGATAACAATCATAATGGTGTTGCCTGTGGTTTAAAGAAGCATTTACCTAAATACATCATCTAAGTGGTTTAAAAATAGTAATAGTTATAAAAAGGAACATTTAGTAGAGTATATGAGATGCTCCTTTTTAACAGTTGTCTTAATGCATAATGTTGTATGGAACTATTTTCTAGAAAAAATAGCTTGTTTAACTTCAGTATATTTCTTTTCAGGAATAGGTAAGATAGTACCGTCTTGTAGCTGTAGATTAAAACGTTCTATCTTGGTAACACAACTTGGATTAACTAGGAAACTAGTATGTATTCTTAATAGATGATCATTGTATTTGTTTTCAAAGTCACTTAGTTTACCATTGATGGTAATGTTTTCGTTTTTAGTATGAACAATTAGTTTGGTTGCTTTCTTGATTGTTTCTACATATATAACATTATGAATAGAAATACGATGAACCTTCATATCACATGATTGTAGGGTAATATAGTAATCTGGTTTTTCAATTAATCTAACAGGTATTCCTGCATTTTCATAATGAACTGGATAAATGGTATCTCTATTATCTTTTTTCCATTCATTACTAACATGTACAAGAACTATTTCCCATTTAGACTTGTTTAGATGCCATGATAGTTGTGTTCTTTGATTATGTAAATCAGTATTACCGCTAGGGTAGTGAGTATAGATTTCATAATGAAGAAGAACTTCATGTGCGTTTTTGTTTAGAGTGATACATTGTACACGAATAGATCCAACAGTGAATGTTAGATTGTGTTCTTCTGAAGAGAAAACATTTATCATGTTTTCTCTTCCTCTCATCTCTTGTCCTTCTACCGGTCCAATCCATAATACATCATCACTTAGACTATCAAAAAATGGTTGTAAGTTATTACTATAGTATTCAGTAATAATATTTAGTGATTGTTCAATTAATTCATTAGTTATCATAAGCTAATTATAAGTTATTTAAATAATAAATAAGTCATTTAATTAAAAATAATGGAAAATATTTAATTGGTGATTAGAATAATCTTCATATGAAAAAGATGGTTAAGTATCTAGCTACTATTGGAATGACAGGAATCCTAATATTTTCTAGTGTTAATCTTGTTAGTGCTGATGATAATCGCACTGAAAAGATTGTAGATAGTATTCCTTTTGTATTGTTGATTACAGAATCAATTGTTGGAATTACAATATTATGGTTTGCGTGGAATGAAAAGAGATGAGTTTAACACTTGTGTGGATACAAAACTTAAAATATTAGCTTAAATAAAGGATATTTTAAATGTTTCCTATAAACTTATGTGTTGTATGGAAACATTTTTAATTTGGTATTCAAATTTGCGCAAAAAGAAGATATTAACTAAATATATATTTTAATAGTGGCACTATAATATTCTTCATGGATAAAAAAGAAGAAAAAAACAAGAACTCAGGGATGGAGAAGATAGCTTCTTTTATTGTTGATAGAAGGAACTTATTTTTTCTAATCTATATATTTGCGATACTATTTTCAATCTTTTCTACTGGTTGGGTTCAAGTAGAAAATGATATTACCACTTACTTACCTGATGATACCGAAACAAGGCAGGGTCTAACGGTGATGAATGATAACTTTGTGACCTATGGTTCGGCTAGAGTTATGGTATCTAATGTAAGTTATGAGAAGGCTATGTCTTTAAAAGATCAGTTAGAGGACATTGATGGGGTTACTTCTATTGACTTTGATAATAGCAAGGATTCTTTTAATAATGGTTCTGCCTTATTCTCGGTTACTTTTGATGGCGAAGTAGATGATGAAATATCTAAGTCAGCTATGAATGAGATTAAGGAAGAATTAAAGGATTATGACTTTTATGTAGATAGTGAAGTTGGTGTGGATACATCGGCTGATTTGGCTAATGAAATGGTTGTTATTGTTATTGTGGCAGCTATTATTATCGTTATCGTCTTAACATTAACATCAAGATCTTATGCAGAAGTTCCGGTATTGATTATGACCTTTGGAGTGGCTGCTATCTTGAACATGGGAACTAACTTCTTGTGTGGTAAGATATCTTTCATTTCTAATTCAGTAACAGTAGTTTTACAGCTAGCTTTGGCAATCGACTATGCGATTATTTTGTGTCATAGATTTTCTGATGAACATGAAACATTACCGGCAAGAGAAGCTTGTGTTATTGCCTTGTCTAAGGCAATTCCGGAGATTTCATCTTCATCTTTAACAACAATATCGGGTTTAGCTGCCTTAGGTTTTATGCACTTTGGGATTGGCTTGGATTTGGCTATCGTCTTGATTAAGGCAATTTTTTGTTCATTACTTTCGGTATTTACTTTGATGCCTGGTTTGTTGATGCTGTTTTCAAAGTTAATTGATAAGACAGGCCATAAGAAGTTGTTGCCTGAGATTGATGCAGTTGGCAAGTTTGCGAATAAGACTAAATATATCATTCCACCTATTTTCTTGGTGGTGATTTGTGTTGCCTTCTTCTTTTCAAATAATTGTCCTTATGTCTATTCATATGATGATTTAGAGACAGCTAAGGCAAGTGATGCTCAGATCGCAAGAAGTCATATTAAGGCTAATTTTGGCAACAACAATATGGTGGCTGTTATTGTGCCTAGCGGTAATTATGATAGCCAACGTAATATTTTAAAAGAGATAGACAGACTAGATGGTGTTAAGTCATCTATGGGTTTAGCTAATATTGAGGCTATGGATGGCTATATGTTGGCTGATGCCCTAAGTCCTAGAGAATTTTCTGAGTTAGCTAATTTGGATTATGAAGTAGCTAAGGTTTTATATTCAGCTTATGCGGTTAAATATAATCAATATGGTGAACTTATTAATGGCATAGGTAATTATAAGGTGCCTTTGTTTGATATGTTCATGTTTGTAAAGGGTGAGATGGATGATGGCAATGTATATCTAAATGGTGATGTGCAGGAAACATTAGATGACTTATTTGATCAATTAGATAAGGCTAAACTACAACTACAATCAGATGATTATTCTAGAATGGTTGTTTATTTGGATTTACCAGAAGAGAGTGAAGCGACAACCTCGAGTCTAGACAAGATTCATGAGATTATCGCTAAGTATTATGATGATGATTATTATGTAGTTGGTAATTCTACTTCAGCTATTGATTTGTCTTCTTCATTTATTGGCGATAATACTTTGATTTCTATTTTATCTGCGTTGTTTGTAATTATTATCTTATTGTTTACATTCCAATCAGCAGGTTTACCAATACTACTTATTATCGTTATTCAGGGTTCTATTTGGATTAATTTTGCGGTTCCAACATTAATGGATGAACCATTATATTTCCTAGGATATTTAATTGTTAATTCTATACAGATGGGCGCTAATATCGACTATGCGATTGTTATTTCAAGTCATTATAGTGAGTTGAAGAAGAAAATGGAGCCTAAGGAGGCTATTGTTGAGGCCTTGAATAGTTCTTTCCCTACTATCTTTACTTCTGGTTCTATTTTGGCTTCTGCTGGTGTTTTGATTTCTAAGATGACAACTAACCCGGTTATCGCGGCTATTGGTGAGTGTTTAGGTAGGGGTACTATTGTGTCTATTATCTTAGTATTCTTTGTCTTACCTCAGATTCTTGTTTTGGGAGATAAGATTATTGAAAAGACTTCGTTTAAGATTGAGGCTCCTATTGGTAAGAATATGCAAAGTACTAGTGGTACTATGGCTTTGAATGGCCGCGTTAGGGGCAAGATTAATGGTTATGTTGATGGTGAGTTCAAGGGCGTTTTGACAGGTCAGTTGAATGCACTTGTTTCTACTAAAGAGGAAAAGGGTGATAATGATGAAAAAGAAGCTTAGCTTGATGGTTACTTTGTTGTTGATGTTGACTTTATTTCCTTATGCAGTACATGGCGAGGACAATGTTTTTGAGCTTAATAATCTAAATGATTGGAATAAATTAGTTAAGTTGTGTGTTCTTGATACTAATAGTGAGGGTTTGACTGTTAATTTGAATGCTGATTTGGATTTTAAGGATGGTTTTACTTCTATTCCTTATTTCAATGGTACTTTTAATGGGAATAATCATAAGCTAGTTAATATTACTTTAGATAGCGATGAAACAAATGTTGGTGTTTTTAGAATTACTGGTAAGAAGGCTGATATCAATAATATAAATGTTGAATATAGTGTTGATAGTAAGGCTAATAATCTAGGTTTTATAGGCTATAACCAGGGTAAAGTTTCAAATATTAATGTTGATTCTAAAGTGCTTGCTAATAGTGATGTTGGTATGGTAGTTGGTTATAATGCCAGTGGTGCTTCAATTATTGATTGCCAAAGTTATGGTGATATTTATGGTAAGCATTATGTTGGTGGTATCGTTGGCGTTAACTATGGTTTGGTTAAGAATTGTTTCAATAGAGCTAGGGTTAATGATTATGTTTTAGATGATAATGTTGATATTAATTCTATTAGTTTAGAGACTTTAAAGTCTAGTGAGAATGTCGCTAGTATCACTGATATTGGTGGCGTTGTTGGTAGCAATTTTGGTTCTGTTAAAACGTGTGTTAATTATTCTATAGTTGGTTATGAACATGTTGGCTATAACATTGGCGGTGTTTGTGGAAGTCATTCAGGTTATATTGAGTCTTGTGTTAATTATGGCGAGGTCTATGGTCGTAAGGAAGTAGGCGGTATTGTAGGCCAATTTGAGCCTTGCATGGAGCTTAATTTTAATGAGGATTACCTTCAGCGTATGCAAAGACAGATTAAGAGTGTTTCTTCTTCTGTTGACGCCTCTATTAATGAAGTTAAGAATATCAATGATAATAATAGCAATGGTTTGAAGGATATTTCTAATAGTTTAAAAGAGGCTAATGATGCGATTGATGTCTTGTTGAAGAGTGGCTTTGTCTATAATGAAGAGGATCATACTTTCTCAAGAAGTGATGAGTATGAGAGTGCAAGGGCTTCTTTGTCCGCTTGTTTATCTAATGCGTTTAATACGATGGAGAATCTTTCTAATTCTAATAAGGATGCCAGTAGTGATTTAAATGATGATTTGAAGAATGTTAATAATAATTTGAAAGCCTTAAGTAATACGATGGTTAATTTTGCGGATTCTTTGACTAATGAGAAGCTAACTTTTGAGGATGTTTCTCTTAAAAGTAGTGAGGATATTGTAGAAGGTAAGTTAACTAAGTGTAGTAATAAGGGCAGTGTCAGTGGTGATATCAATGTTGGTGGTATTGCGGGTGCTGTGGCTAAGGAGAATGATTTAGATCCTGAGGATGATTTTTCTATTACTGGTCAAACATCTTTGAATATGACTTATAAGGTTAGGGCAGTGCTTATTGATAGTGTTAATGAGGGTACTATCTTTTTGAAGAAGAACAATGCGGGTGGTATTGTTGGTAATCAAGATTTGGGTTTGATTAAGAATAATATCAATTATGGCTTGTTGGATTGTGAAGATGGCTCTTATATTGGTGGTATTGTTGGGTTATCTTTGGCTAATGTGAATAATAATTATGCGAAGTGTTTTATCTATGGTAGCGACTATGTAGGTGGTATTGTAGGTAGGGGTAAGAAACTTAATGATAATGGCTCTTTGGCTCAAATTAAAGAGGCTACAAATAATGTTGGTATGATTATGGGTGGTCTTGTTGGTGATGAGTTGGCTGAAAGTAGTGATGATATTAATGGCAATTATTATCTTTATGGCGGTTATGGAGCTATTGATAATATTTCTTATGGTGGCAAGGCATATCCTATTTCTTATGATGAGTTAAAGGATTTAGATATCGTTGATGATTTAAAGAAGATTAATATTTATTTTGTGAATGATAAAAAGTGTATCTTAAAAGAGACCATAGAATATGGTAATTCTTTACCTTTAAGCAAGGTTCCTTATATTGATGAAAAGGATAATGATTATGCTTTGTGGGATGGCTTGAGTGATGGCATTCTTAATAATGTTACAAGGGATTTGTTGTTTAAGTGTGATTTTAATGATGTTTATCCTTCTATTTCTTCTAGCGAAGAGCCTTTGGCTTATGTGGTGGCTGATGGTAAGTTCTTTATGGGTGATAGCTTGTCTTGTGTGGTTGAGGCCAAGGATAAAAATGAGATTACTTATAAGCTTAACTTTAAGCTTGGTAATAATTCTTTGTGTAATGATTTAAGAATTTATACTAATAGTTACGATAAGTATGAAGTGTATGTGAATGGCGAGAAGGTTGATTATACAGAAGATGGTAGATACTGCGTAATTGCTTATGATAATAAGGCTGATAGTATTACTGTTAAGAAACTTAATGATTATTCTTACTTGTTGTATTGTGCTTTAGGTGGTGTTGTTGTCCTTGTGACTTTGGGTATTGTTAGAAGGAAACATAAGAAGAAAAAAGCCGACTAGTTTTTTTGGGTCGGCGAGGAAAAATGGACTGCTACTATTTGTAATAGTAAGCTTTTGGGAACGCCACACTTTAGTATATCAGCTACTTAGAGGTGTATGCTATTTACCATGGCTTGAACCAAGCCAATTTGTGAGGACTTATGCGATTTGTGTAAGTCCTCTATTTTTTATGTTAATGGCTGCGTTAACATCTCTATCTAAGATATTTTGGCATTTATCACATTTCCATTCTCTAACTTTTAGCCATCCGTATCGGTTGTATCCAAGCTTGTTGTTTGTGCTTCCACAAATATTGCATGTTTGCGAAGTAAAGGAAGATTCTACGGTGATTAGAGTTTTCCCATACCATTCACATTTATATCTAATCATTTCGATAAGAGTGTTCCAACCAGCATTACTAATTGCTCTAGCTAGACTGTGGTTCTTAAGCATTACTTTTGTCTTTAAATCCTCTAAAATAATTACATCGTAATTTTGTACAAGATGATAGCTCAGCTTATGAAGGTAATCTTTTCTTTGGTTTGTAATTTTCTCGTGATACTTAGCAACCATTGCCCTTGCTGTTTGATAATTTTTAAAATCATACAGTGTTTTTGAAGGATCGCTTTTAATGACTTTCTTGGCTTTCGAAAGTCTTCTAGCGGCTATTTTTTGCCAGTAGTGAAGCTGATTTTCTAAATGTTTATCAAATCTCGGTAACGGTATTTTTGTGCCATCGTCAAATGTGGCAAGCTCCTTAAGCCCTAAGTCGATGCCAACCTTTTTCTTAGTTAGTGATAATTTCTCTACTTCGGTTTCACAAAGTACCGAAACAAAAAATTTTCCACTTGGTTTTAATCTAACGGTTGCTCTTTTGATTTTTCCTTGTGGTACTGTGCCTTTAAAGTAAACAATACCAATCTTAGGCAATCTGATATGATGATTGTCAATAATGCGAATGTTATTATTTACACATTTTGAGGTATATGTTTGCTCGTATTTTTTGGATTTAAATCTTGGGTGCTTAGAGTTCTTTTTAAAAAATCTCATAAAGGCAAAGTTGATATCATCGGATACGACGGTTAGAGCGGTTGAGTCAACTTCTTTTAGCCAAGGATATTCCCTCTTTACTTGTGGCAAAATGCGGTTAAGACTATATGTTGTAAGAAATTTTGATTTTGGATTATTTTCATATCTTTTATTTTCCATATCAAGAAAATTATTCCAAAGCCATCTAACACAACCAAAAGTAGAACATAATCTAGAATACTGTTCCTCATTTGGGTATATGCGAATGTTGTTTCCTTTTAATATCATCATCAAAGATATTCTAACTTACTTTGTCTATAAAAAATTCCCATATTATTCCCATCAGTTATCAACAATTGTGGAAAAGTTTTGTGTCCAACTATTATCATTTTCACATGATTTACACAAAATAGTGGTATAAAGTAATCAAATAAATGATTAATGATTTTTTCATTTAATACCTTCCAACGTGAAAAGCCCCAATAAGGCTTTTTACTTTTGGAGAGTTCTTGATATAAAATATCTAATGTTAGGAGAAAAAATTATGACAAATTATGTTGTTGCTTGTTGTTCTACTGCTGATTTAAGTGAAGATATTTTCACTAAGAGAAATATTCCTTATGTGCCATTTACTTTTACAGTTGATGGTAAGACATATAATGATGACTATGGTAAGTCTTATCCAATTGATAAGTTCTATGCAGATATCAAGAATGGTATGCAACCAATGACATCTCAGGTTAATGTGGAAACTTATATGGAGATGTTTGAGCCTATTTTAAAAGAAGGTAAGGATGTTTTACATTTAACATTGACTAGTGGCATTTCTGGTTCTATTAATTCTGCCAATAGTGCTGCAGCTTTATTAAATGATAAGTATGATAATAAGGTTCATGTGGTGGATTCCTTATGTGCAAGTTCTGGCTATGGCTTATTAGTTACTATGGTTAAGGATAATCAAGATGCAGGCATGTCTTTAGAGGATAATCTAGCTTGGATTGAAGATAATAAGAGAAAGATTATTCACTGGTTTTTCTCAAGTGACTTATCTTCTTATGTAAGAGGTGGTCGTATTTCTAAGGCTGCTGGTTTAATTGGTGGTGCTTTACAAATTTGTCCGCTTATGACTGTTTCTGATGCTGGTAAGCTTGAGATCTTCGAGAAGATTAGAACTAAGAAGAAGGCTATGAAAAGACTTGTTGAGAAGATGATGGATGAGGTTGGTCCTGATTATGATGGTTATGTATACATGTGTAATTCAGCTTGTTATGATGATGCATGTATGATGACTGAGATGATTAAGGAAAGCTTCCATAATGTGAAGGAAGTTAGCATCTTTAATATAGGTACTGTTATTGGTTCCCATACAGGCCCTGGAACAATCGCTGTGTTCTTTAAGGGAAATAAGAGAGCTTTATAATAATTATTACAATTTATAACAACAAAGATTGAGTTAAAATTTGACCCAATCTTTTTTTATTTTGCTTTACTATTAACAATAAAAACGATTGGTGATAAAACTTTTTGTACAATCTAAGTTCAAAAAATTTCACCAAAAGCGTGAAATACACTGAGCTTGTTCGGAGAAAGAAAGAAGAGATAATTAAAGTAGGTAAGAGATATGAATATACGTCAAAAATATGAGTTAAGTATTCTGATTAAAGATGGAAAATTCAACTTAGATAAGTTGGCGGAGACATTTAATGTTAATGCTAGAACAATAAGAAATGATATTGTTCAAATAGAGGATTATCTTAAAAACAAGAATGTCAAAGCAACTATTGAGGTAAAGAATAAAATCATCACAATTAATATACTTAAAGATATTAAATTAGAAGATTTAGTTGAAATCAATTATCAAGATTTTTATTCTGATCGTATCTCAAATGAAGAGAGAGTTTTGTTAATATTGTCTGATTTATGTTGGTCTGATGGATATCTAACAATTCAAGATTTAGCTGATAAATATTTTGTTTCTAGAGGAACCATTAATAGTGATATCGTTTCTATTAAAGAATACTGTGATAAGAATGGAATTAATTTTGTGTCCGCTAGAGGAAAGGGCATCGGCATAGATGAAGATGAGAAGAATCGTAGAAAATACTTAGCTAGTATTATTAAGGAATTTGCTTATCTAAATCAAAAAGTCAATCTAGATATGTCAATTTATGGCCAATGGTTTGATTTGGATGAGATAAATAAAATTCAAGCTATTGTAAATGAAGTTGATGAGATATTTAATGTATCATTAACAGATGTTGCTTATGAAGCGTTGATTGTGCATATTGCGTTATCAATCGAAAGATTTAAGGGTGGCAACGATGATGAAGAGTTGCCTAGCGAAGAATTGGAGAATATCGATTCATTACAGTACAAAATTGCAAGTACTTTGGTAGAAATGATAAACGAGGAGTTTAACATATCACTAGGTGAAAATGAAATATATTATATTGCTGTTCATATAGCGGCTAAATCTGGAGTTATAGTTGCTCAAGAAAAACGTGGAGATAACTTCCTTGAATATTATTGTTTAAGACTAATTAATAATGTTGGTTTGTTGTTAAATGTCGATTTGTCCAATGATAAGCATTTATTTAATAGTTTATTTCAACATTTGTGTGCTTGTGAGTATCGAAATAGGAACAATATTTTGTTGGATAATCCTTTGAAAGATGAATTAAAGAATAATTACAAAGATTTATTCGAAATAGTTAAGGCTGTAATTATTGATGTTAATGAACCTGATGTGATTATACCTAGTGATGATGAAATCGCTTATGTAATGTTGCACTTTTGCACGGCGATAAAAAGAGACATCAAACAAATTAAACCCTTAAGGGTTTTGGTTGTTTGTGCAACTGGAATTGGAACAGCCGAGTTACTCAGTTTGGGGCTAAAGGAAAACTTTAATTTTGAAATAGTTGATAAGTTAGCTAAACATCAACTAAAAGATGAAAAATACTTGAATGATGTAGATTTAATTATTTCAACAGTGCCGTTAAAATCAAGGATACCTAGTGTGGTAGTTAGTCCTATTTTAAAGGAAAAAGACATTATAGATATAAAACACTTTATCAATAGACTTGATTTGGTTGGTAAATTAGATATTAAAAGTACAAAGATGTCTAAAACTGCTGTCATGCTTAAGGATTTGTTAAATAAATATCCATCTAATAAAGATGAAGAAATACTTATAGAGAAAATTAAAACATTATTACTAAATGAAAAGGGAGAAAAAAATTATATGCTAAGCGACTTAATAAGGAAGGAAACAATAGCTTTGGGTCTTGAAGTTAATGATTGGCAAGACGCAGTTAGAAAGGCAGGACAGCTATTGATTGACGACGGTTCTATTACAGAAGAATACATTGATGGTGCAATTGAGAATGTGAAAGAATTAGGGCCATACATAGTGATTACTAAAGGCATCGCCTTGCCACATGCTACAAACAAGGTTGGGGTTAATAGAACAGCCATGTCATTAATTACTTTGAAGAATCCCGTAAATTTTGGAAATAAGAACAACGATCCTGTTGATACTGTGTTTATGCTTGCAACAACTGATTCAACTTCGCATCTTGGAGCTTTACAAGATTTGTCGGAATTCTTGGGAGATGAAGAGTTTCTTAATATTTTAAGACACGATACTACAATTGAAAAAATTTTAGCTTTTATAGCTACAAATGAAATAAAGAAAGGAGGTAAGTAAGATGAACACCAAAAAAGCATTAATCATGTGTCGTACAGGAATGGGTAGTTCTATGATGCTGAAAATCAAGGTTGATAAATTGATTGATAAAAATAAGTATCCATTGGATGTTACACATGATGCGTTTAGCGGATTTGCTGGTCAACAAAATGTTGATATTATCATCACCATGGAAGATTTAATTGATGAATTTAAAGATTCTTCTGCTTATGTCATCGGTGTTAAAGACATCATGGATGTTGATTATCTAGAAAGAGAACTAAACAAGTATTTTGAAAGTCAAAAACAATAATAAGAGAGGGGAGTAAATTATGGCTTTTTTACAATTCATAGTCTATGACGTATTAGGTCAGGCTGCATTATTGATCGGTTTAATGGCATTAGTAGGCCTATTAATCCAACACAAACCTGCTGATAAGGTTATTTCAGGAACAATTAAAACTATCGTAGGTTTCTTAATTTTCGGTATTGGTTCAGGTGCTGCACAAACAGCGTTGAATGGTTTCCAATACTTATTCTCAACAGCTTTCGGATTAGAGGGTGTTACACCTATTTCTGAAGCTATTACTGCACAAGCACAAACTGCTTTCCCTATGGTTATCGCATTAATCATGGTATTCGGTTTCGTTTGTAACTTAATTATCGCTAGATTCACTAAGTTTAAGTACATTTTCTTAACAGGTGGACACAGCTTATTCTTAAGTGCTTTATTAGCTATTCTATTAAAGGCTTTAGGTTTAAGCGATGTTGCTGCTATCGCAATTGGTTCAATCATTCATGGTTTTGCAGCTGCTATATATCCTGCAATTGCACAAAAGTCTATGAATGCAGTTACAGGTTCTGACGAAATCGCAATTGGCCACTATTGCACATTAGCTTATGCTTTATCAGGTTGGTTAGGTTCTAAAGTTGGCGATCCTAAGGATAGTACTGAAAACATTAAGCTTCCTGGTTGGTTATCAATGTTTAAGGATTATATCGTTTCAGTATCTCTATCAGTAGGTATCTTCTACTATGTTGCTGCTATCGTATGTGGTCAAACTGTAGTTGAAAGTGTTTCTGGTGGTGTTCATTGGTTGATTTATCCATTAATGCAAACATTAACATTTACAGGTGGTTTATATGTAATTATCACAGGTGTTCGTTTGTTCTTGGGTGAAATCGTTCCAGCATTCGTTGGTATTTCTGAAAAGTTTATCCCTGGAGCTAAACCAGCATTGGATTGCCCAGTTGTATTCCCATATGCTCCAACTGCTACAGTATTAGGCTTTATCTCAGCTTATGCTGCTGGTTTAATTTGCATGTTTATCATGGCTGCATTAGGAACTACTGTTATGATTCCAGTTGCAATTCCATTCTTCTTTATTGGTGCAACAGCCGGTGTATTTGGTAATGCACGTGGTGGATGGAAAGGCTGTGTTCTAGGTGCGTTTGTTACAGGTATCTTAATTTCTGTAGGACCAGCATTGATTTATCCAATCATGCAAAGCGTTGGTCTATCAGGAACTAGTTTCCCAGAAACCGACTTTAACCTAATTGGTATTGTATTCAACGTTATTGGTAAGTTACTAGGTAAATGGTAATAGTTTAAGGATGCCTGGTGTTATACCAGGCATCTTAATTGAAAGGATTATATATGGAAGTAAAAGAATTAAAGAAAATCGCTAATGACAATCGTAAAAGAATTGTTGATATGGTTTATCGTGCAAAAGTAGGGCATGTTGGTGGTGCGTTATCTGTTATCGATTTGGTTACTGCTATATCAGAATTGGATATTGATTATTCATCTCCAAATAGAAGCAGAATTGTTCTTTCAAAAGGACATGCTTGCCCTGCTTTATATGCGGAGTTAGTTCAAAAAGGCATTTTAGAAGAAAGTGAATTAAACACTTTTAGAAGATTGAATTCAAGACTTCAAGGGCATCCATATACTCAAGATATACCTGAGCTTGATGCTACTACGGGTTTACTAGGACAAGGTTTTTCAATGGCTGTTGGAATGGCAATTGTAAAAAAACAATATGATAAGGATCATCGTGTTTATGCGATTGCTGGAGATGGCGAAATGGATGAGGGACAAATGTGGGAAGCTATCATGATGGCTGCACATAATAAATTAAATAATTTAATTTTCATTATTGACTACAACAAATTGTCTTCTACTCATCCTACTAATGAAATAATCAACCTTGAACCATTAGTAGAAAAGATGAAAGCTTTCAATTTGCATACTATTGAAATCGATGGAAATAATATGGAAGAAATTGTTAGGGCTTTAGATGAAGCTAAGCAGGTTGCGGACAAACCTATTGCTATAGTGGCAAATACAGTTAAGGGCAAGGGTGTTTCATTTATGGAAAATGTTGGTAAGTGGCATTCAAGTGGTTTGACTGATGAAGAATACAAAATTGCTATGGAAGATTTAAATCGTATTGAGGAGGCATTATAATGGCATACAATACAATCACATTAAGAGAATTAATTGGTGACATGTTGAATGAAGTTGCTTCAACTAGAGATGATATTTATGTAATTGATAGTGACTTGGCCAAATCAACTACTACAAATAAATTTGAGACTTTGCATAAGGAACACTTTGTTGAAACTGGTATTGCTGAACAAAATGCTATGTCTATCGCTGCCGGTATTGCTAGGGAGGGTAAAGTCCCTTTCTATGTGAACTTTGCAATGTTTGTGTCTGGAACTGCTTGGACTCAATTAAGACAAATTTGTTATGCAAAAGAAAATGTTAAATTAATCGCAACCCATCCAGGTATGGATGGTGGGTATGACGGAGCCACACACCACGCTAATGAAGATATTGCTTTGATGCGTGTACTGCCAAATTTAAGAGTGTTGGTTCCGTCAAATCCTGATGAATTAAGGGCTGCGATTAACCTAGCTTTAGAATATGATGGACCTGTTTATATTCGTTGCGTAAGAGATAGCGTGCCTAACCTTCCTGCAACAGGAGAGCTTGCTTTTGGCAAATCAACTATAGTTAAGGACTTAGGTGATGATTTTGCTTTAGTTTATGAAGGGACAAGCGCGGATTTGGCGTTTAGATCTTTTGAAGAAGCAACTAAGCAAGGACTAAAAGGAAAATTGGTGAATGTTTTCTCTATCAAACCATTTGATACAGAAACAATATTATCTTTAGCACAATCTGTTGGCAAAATAGTTACAGTAGAAAATCATTCAGTACTTGGTGGATTAGGTTCACTGGTTGCTGAAACAATTTCTTCATTAGATCATCATGGAAAACTATATAGAGTTGGCGTAAATGATGTATTTACTGAATCTGGTCCTAGTAAAGATATCAAAGAAAAATACGGTCTAAATGTAGAAAATGTATTGAACTATATTAAAAAATAATTAAAAGGGGCTGTTACGAAATGACTAATTTCTAACAGCCCTTTCTTTTGTTTAAAATAGGATCAAAAACATAAAAAGCGCTC
>CAKUQM010000023.1 GCA_934675465.1 uncultured Erysipelotrichaceae bacterium
AGATCGGTTGTAAAGCCTGGTAAGGGTAATAATAAACAAGAAAGACTTACAAAAATAGCTAGGGAGGCTAGTGAACAGAGTCATCGTAACTATATTCCTGAGATTTGTGATTATTGTACAATCAAGGATTTAAGTAAGTATAAGAGTGATGTTAATATCATTGCCTATGAGAAGGATGATAAACAGATTAGTGATTTGACTAGCAAGTCATTTACTATTGTGATTGGTCCTGAAGGCGGATTCGAGATAGAAGAATATGAACAGATAGTCTCTTTAGGTTTTGAGTCAGTTAGTTTAGGTAAGCGTATTTTAAGGGCAGAAACAGCTGCAATCTACTTATCTAGTGTTATTATAGGAAATAATATATGAGAACTTTTGCGATGATGATATTGGGCTGTAAGGTCAATGATTATGAGGCTACAGTCTTAAAGAATAGGTTACTTGAACATGGATATGAGGAAGTTTCTTTTAAGGAAAAGGCTGATATCTATGTTATTTTTACATGTTGTGTGACAAATACTGCTGAGTCAAAGACTAGAAAGATGGTTCATAGGGCTCGTAATACTAATCCTGATGCTTATGTTGTGGCGGTTGGTTGTTTAGTTCAAATCAAGGGTGATTCTTATGATTTTGATGCGGCTGATTTGATTGTTGGTTCTAAGGATAAGGATAAGTTGTTTGAACTTATTGACAACAATGTTAAATCTAAAGTAGTTAGTCCTTTGTCTAATGAATTTAAACAAATGGAGCTTGAGACTTATCCTGGTAAGTCTAGGGCTTTTTTGAAGGTTCAGGATGGTTGTAACCAATTTTGTGCTTATTGTATTATTCCTTATGCTAGGGGAAGAGAGACAAGTGGTAATCATGAAAAAATTGTTGAACAGGCCATTAAGTTGTCTAAGACTTCAAAGGAATTGGTACTAGTTGGTATTCATACAGGTAGATATTTTGATGGTGAGTATCATTTATATGATTTATTGAAGGATTTGATTAAGATTGATACTTTAGAGACTATTCGTTTGTCTTCTATTGAAGTAACGGAGATTACTGATGAGATTATTGAATTAATGGCTTCTACTGATAAGCTAGCTCATCATTTGCATATACCTTTACAATCAGGTAGTGATGAAATCTTAAGGTTGATGCATAGACCTTATACAATGGAGGAATATAAGGATAGAATCGCTTATATAAGAAATAGAATTCCTGATATTTCTATTTCTTGTGATTTGATTGTTGGTTTTCCTAACGAAACAGATGAGTTGTTTAAGGAGACAATTGATAATATCAAGGAAATTGGTTTCTCTTTTATTCATGTTTTCCCATATGCTAGAAAGACAGGCACGGTGGCTGATAAGATGGATGGTCATGTTCCTGAGATTGTTAAGAAGGAAAGATTATATGAGGTCGAAAGAGTTCAGAAAGAATATACAAAGAAATTCAATGAATCTTTTGTGAACAAACAATTAAAGATGTTGGTAGAAAAGTGTGAAGGTGGCTATATTTATGGCTATACTAAACAATATTTCTATGTTAAAGCTAAGGGTGATGCAGCAGTGGGTAATGTAGTTGATGTTTATATTGATGAAGTTAATGATGATGAGGTATTAGGTCATGTTTCTTGATGAGCTTTTTGATGGTGTTCCTCATGTAGAAATAAATCAATTGTCTATTGATTCTCGTGTTCCAATGAAAGATTGCATCTTCTTTTGTGTGGCTGGAATCAAGGATGATGGACATGACTATGTGGATGAGGCTATCAAGAATGGTGCTTCGGTTATTGTTTATCAAAATAGGATAGATACTTCTAAGGATGCAATTTATATCAAGGTTAATGATACAATTGATTGTTTAAATTCAATTGTTGCGAAGTTTTATGGTTATCCAAGTGATCGTTTGGAGATTTTCTTGTGTACTGGTTGTGAGGGGGTTAGTGAGACTACTTATTTGTTGAATAGGTTGATTTCTAACTTTAAGGAGTGTGCTTCAATTGGTGTCAATGGCATTTTCTATGGTGATAATCATTTGATGAGCAATAATCGTACTTTGAATATTTTGGATAATCAAAGACTTTTGAGTGATTTTGTCCATAATGGGGTTAAGGCTTGTACTCTTGAGGCTGATTGTTTGGCTTTTGCGTATAAGAAATTGGATGCGGTTAAGCCTAATGTCTTTATTTATACCCGTACTAATGAATATTCTAATTACTATACAGAGATGGATGTTAATTATTATGATTTCTTGTGTAGTTATTTATATACGCTTGATGATACAACAACTATTCTTCTTAATAGGGATGATGAGTCTTATGAGGAATTGTTGAAGGCTAGTGGTGAGAATGTTCATTCTTATGGTTTTAATGTAGATGCTGATTTTGTGATTTCTAATTTAGTTTTGGAAGCTAAGGAAAGTAAGTTTACATTGAGCGTCAATAATATAAGCATGGACTTTACCACTAAGATCTTAAGTAAACAGGGCATTTATGATGTTGTAGCGGCTATTTCAGCACTTTACTTAACAGGATATGATTTACATGAAATCTCTCTTGTACTTCCTTTTATTAAGCCATTAAAGGGTGAGATGCAGGTCTTAGAAGACTGTTATGACTTTAATATCTATGTTGATTCTGCCAATAATATTCAAAGTATTAGGGAGACAGTAGAATTTGCGAGAAAAATAAAGAAATTGAATAAGAGAATTATTGTCTTACTTGGTATTAAATCTTCTTTTGATAAGGAAATTGCTAAAGAACTTGGTGATTACTTATCGAAGGCTGTTGATAAGGTAGTATTAACTGAAGTTTCTACTTATAGTGGTAATATCAATTTATTGTTGGAAGAGGGTGCTAAGTACTTTGATGAGTATAAGACACTAGTTATAGAAGATAGACAGATTGCGATTGAGAGTGCAATTGATTTACTTAATAAAGATGATATTTTGTTGATTCTTGGTAAGGGTAAGGATAATTATATTTATCGTAACTTGGGTAAGGAGTATTATCCTGGTGATTATAGTGTTGCGATGAATCACTATAAGAAGTTGTTACTTCAAATGAGTGAAGATTAATTTTTCTTGTCAAGATTATCGTTTATATGTATAATATTCTAGTACTTGGAAGGGGGTGTGATGGATGTCAAAGGTAGTAGTAAAAGAAAATGAACAATTAGATGATGCTTTACGTAGATTCAAGAGACAAGTTTCTCGTAACGGAACCCTTCTAGAAGTTAGAAAACGTGAGTATTATATTAAGCCAGGTCTTAAGAGAAAGCTTAAGTCTGAAGCAGCTAGAAAAGCAAGAAGAGGAAAATAGTGTTAACGCACTATTTTTTTATACCCTATTATGACCAAATATAAGATGTACAAGCAATCTTATATTATTTAAAATATAATCATAAAGGCGGTATTTTCTATGAAAAAGATTTTAGGGATTTTAATTTTATGTTTAGTTTGTTGTGGCTTTACTGTTAATTCTGATGAAGACAAAAAGAATGCATGTGAATTCAAATCTAATGCTTTCCAATCTTGTTCTTTAAATGAAAATGGGGAATGTGAATGTCAATCGCCATTAAACACAACTAACCTTAATAAACAAGGTAATGATGATTAAATATGATTACACCATTAGAACTTTTATACATAAAGAATTTACATAAGGGTAAAGATGATACCAAGACATTAGCTTCTAAAATAGGTATTAATCAATCAATGTTGTACGACATTGAAGCTGGTAGAAGGAATCTTACTCAAGATATCTTTAATAAGATTATTAAGTACTATAACGTTACTTATAATGATAGACAATCTATTTATGATGAAGCTTATAATCTTACTTTAGAGTTCTTTTCTTATTTAATCTCTTTTGAAAAGCCAAAATTGTTTGAAAGATATGATGAAATGCATAATCGTATAGAAATGTATCAACATTCCAAAGCTTTTATTTTCTACGATTTAATTCAGGCTATCAGAAATAAAGAACTTAATAATGATATTAGAGCTCAATATGTTTTAAACTGTAAAGATTTTATTGATGTTTATGATAATAATATTATTTTTATATACTCTATTTTATTTTGTTTTTCAAAAGATATTTCTGAACATACTTCATTTCTTGAAAACATTGTAATTAATGCTTATAGAAGATATTCATTGGTTGGCGTAAATGATGATATATTAGCAATGTTGTATTACCAAATAGGAAGAATATATGAAAGCAAGTATGACAATTTTGAAGCGTTAAAGTTTTTTGATAAATCAATTAAGCTTTTTCAAAATATTCATAATCTTCAAAGAACAATTCAAGTCAAAATTCAAAAAGCAAATATTTATTTTAATTTGAAAGATTATGATAAGGCTGAATGCGAATATTTAAAGTTGTATGAAGAATCGGCGTTGCATAATTTTAAAAATAGAATGAATGCTTGTACTGATAATTTATCCTTTATATATTTTGTCAAAAATGATTACGATAATTGTTTAAAGTATATTCAATATTCAAGAGATAATGGTTCAACTTTTCCTGATTTAAATTACTACAAAGCTTATATTTTTTATAAAACCAAAGATATAAATACTGCTAAAAAAGAAATTAAAAATTTATTAGGTTATGATAATGATTCGAATATTGATCATGTATTAAAACTAATACAAGCTTTTATTAATGAAAATGATAAAAACGTTGAGTATTACTTTAATTTATCTATTAAAGATTTTAAAATCATTAATTCAATAATTGATACTCAATTAATTTATGAAATGGTATTAGATTACTATAAGGATATAAATCCTCAAAGAGTTAAAGAACTATTACCTGAATATATAGAATTAATAAGATGAGAAAAAACCTTTCTGTTATGACCAAATCTGATATAGAACTATTAAGTTGCATTCTATATTATTAAGATAACAAGAAAGGTTTTTACTTTATGATTAGATTTAATTTAGCTAGGTACAAGAACGGAGATATTGTTATAAATTATTTTGTTCAATATTTTTTATATTTTTAGTGTTTTAAAGGAGATTAATTATGAAGAAAAATTTAATGTATATAATGATATTATCGTTATTTTTAGCTATATTACCAGTTTCTGTATCTGCAAATTCTAATTTAGAAGATACAGTAGATGAGTACGTTTTAGTCGATGCTGATGGCACTGAACATAGATATTTTGATGTGTATGGAAATCCTATTAAAATCAACGATTTAAATACTCATGCGCAAAATTCATTGTCACGCAATAATAAACAATTTAGAGGTCCAATTGCTCCTGATACAGTTTATATTCAATCATCTAGTGTTATTACTGGTCCAAGACAAAAGGTTACCCCTGATTTCAAAGGGCCTTGTAGCTTAAGTTCTGGGCAATCAGTTACAACAAATTTTTCTATTTCAGGTTCATTAGGTGCATCAGTACAATCTAAAATTTTTAAAAAGGTTAAGGCTGAAGTTAATGTTACTATAGCTTGGAATAGTTCTTCGTCAAGTCAATTCTCTAGTACTTACAATATTCCTCAGGGAAAAGTTGGTGCTGTTTATTTCTCACCTTATTTAACTAGAGCAATTGTTAAATATTATGATAATGATTGTAAAATGACTCAAGTTGAAGCGAAATTCCCAAATACTTTATCATCTGGTTTTACAGATGGAATATATGAATTGGTAACAAAATGATTATAAGGAAGTTATTTATTATAATTATAAGTTTTGGCATTTTAGTAACTATGACTTCGTGTCAAAAAGATACTGAAAATGTTATAGATAATGATAATGAAGATAATCAATCATCTTTAATTGAAAATGATTTTGATAATACTGAATTAAATAATAATGATAATTTAGCAGTCTATAATATAAGTTCTTTAGAAAAGATAGATTTGAATAATTTCAAATTCAACCCCGATAGTAGTTATTATAGAGAATCTTCTTTAGTAGATATTGATGGTTTTGAACTTGATAAGTCAATGTTTTATATTGTGAATGATGGCTCCGAAAACAATTTTATTGAAGTATCAGAGATTATGCTTGAACCTATTAAATTACTTTATGATTACGGTTCTAATGGCCTTAGTACTATAAATTCAGATCAATTAGGCTATATTAAGGCAAATGAGATAAACTTAAATGATCTAAAATTGATTGAAAAATGTATTCCTATAAATTTCGATTTAAAGATTGAACAGGAAATAACGCTTGATAATGAAAAATTTGATGATAATAAAATCGTTAGTTTTTGGTTTTATCCAATATGTTATGAAATCACCTATAACAAAGAGGCTGTTTATAGAATTTTAAAGACTGCTAACCCAACTCAAAACAAGGAGATGATTAGAGTTGTTGCTGATGGATTGATTGAAGTTAGAAATAAGTAATTGTTCTCTAGTGTTCTAGAGAACTTTTATTTATTGGACAAAAAGTAATATCATTACAGTATGAAAAAGGCAATTAATATTATATTAACTATGTTATTAATGTTTGTTATGACTTCTTGTAACAAGAGTGATGAAGGTTTAAAAATAGATTCTTTGAATAAGATAGATTTAAGTACTTATCAGTTTAATGAAAATTATAAGTACTATAGAAGTGGTTCTAAGATAGATTCAAGTACTCTTAAGCTTAAGGATAAGAGTACTTATGATATTAAAGAATCTTCAAAGAATATTAACGTAGAAATCAAAGAAGTATTATTAGAACCTATTAAAATCAGTTCTAAAGAAAGTAATCATATTAGAAGTAATAAGATTAAAAATGATATATCCAAGATTATTTCTAAGTGTATTCCAGTAAATGAAGAACTTGAGATTGTTGTTGATGATGAAATAACTAAGGAAGTTAATCTTTGGTTCTATCCAATTTGTTACGAAGTAACAATTAATAATAATACTTATCGTATTCTAAAGATGGATAATAAATCAAATGAGAATTCTATTATTAAAGTAAAGGCTGATGGAATACTTGAAGTGAGAATTGATTAAGTTTATTTACATTTTAATTAGACTTAAATATCATAGATGTATGCAATATAACGAAATATTATTAAATGATCTTGATAATAAACAACTACAAGATTTAGCTGGTGTAAATGATTCAAATATTAAATTAATAGCTTCTTTATTTGATGTAGACATTATCTTAAGAGGCTATCGCTTACTCGTATCATGTGATCATGATACTTTTAATAAGGTGTCTGATTTTATTGAAGTGATTATCTCTTATATCAAAGAAGATTGTTTAATTGATGAGAATATCATAAGACAAACTTACAATAATCTTTTAAGCAACAATGATATTTCTTGGCAAAATAAGATAATCATGTATACAAATAGTGGTAAGCCTATTAAGTATAAGACTTATAATCAATATCTAATGGCCAAGGCTGTAGAGTCTAATGACTTAATCTTTTCAATAGGTCCTGCAGGTACTGGTAAGACTTATTTGGCTGTTGCGCTTGCTTGTATGGCTTATAAAAGGGGAGATGTAAAAAAGATTATCTTAACTCGTCCTGCTGTAGAAGCTGGTGAATCATTAGGCTTCTTGCCTGGTGATTTAAGAGAAAAGATTGATCCTTATTTAATGCCTCTATATGATTCTTTATATGATATTCTAGGTCAGGAACAAGTAGAACGTATGATGGAAAAGGAATTGATTGAAGTTATACCTTTGGCCTATATGCGTGGTAGAACTTTGAATGATGCTTATATCATCTTAGATGAAGCTCAAAATACCACAGGCAGTCAAATGTTGATGTTTCTAACGCGACTTGGTTTTAATTCTAAGATGATTGTCAATGGTGATGTAAGCCAAATTGACTTAAAGATTGATAGAAACAAGAGTGGCCTTGTTTATGCGGATAGATTACTAAGGGATATAAAAAGGATTTCCTTTGTGACTTTCTCTAAGTCTGATGTCGTTAGAAATCCTTTAGTTGAAAAGATTATTGAAAAGTTTGTTATTTAGATACCTTGAGTTTTAAATAATTATGTAGCATTCTTACATCAAGATGCTTAGTGATATAGTTCTCTCCATCTGATTGACATATCATGTCTTCATTAGAATCAACAATAAGTTCTTTACAATGGATGGTTTCAATACCATCCTTTATTGTGGCCTTGCCCTTAAGATACTTAACTAGCGTCTTATAAGTCTTAATACGATTTGCTTTCTTAAATAAGACTAAGTCAAAGTAGCCATCATCAATTTGGGCTAAAGGAGCTGCACAGGCACCATTACCATAATAAGAACCATTCATAAGACAGATGATATAATATTCACCATCTCTATTAACACCATCAACTCTCATTTTTACTTTTAATGATTTTAAGATAATGACATTAGAAATAATGCTTAAGACATAGGCAGGTCCTTTAGTAATAAAAGACTTTCTTATCATCTTTGAGGCATCGAAATTAATCTTAGCATCAATACCAAGTGATGTGGTGTTGGCATACTTCATGACATCGGTTTGACCAATATCGATATATCTAGGTTCTGCTTCAATTGTGTTTCTAATATTGTTTTCAATGTCCTTATTAACACCACCAAAATAACGATAGAAGTCATTACCAGAACCACACGGTATTAGACCTACTGGCATTTCAGGATTAATAGAATTGATGGTTTCTAGTAGTGTACCATCGCCACCAACTGAATAAATGATGATATCTTTATCATTATTATACTTTTCAATGATTTCCTTTGTATGATTGGCATACTGTGTTACCTCAATCATATAGTCTAATTTCATTTCCTTACATACCTTCTCAATTAATGGTATAGTTTTAAAAGCTGATCCTTTTCCAGATATTTTATTTATCACAAAAACATGTTTCATATATTTATTGTACAATATATCTTATGAAAAAGATTTTAATGGCAACCGGTAATCTTCATAAGATTAGCGAAGTTAAGGATATATTGAATTCCTTAAATGTAGAAGTAGAAATTGTTTCACCAAAACAATTAGATCCTAGTTGTGATGAGCCTGTAGAAGATGGCAAGACTTTCAAAGATAACTCTTATATCAAGGCTAAGTATTATCATGACTTATTTAATTTACCAACTATTGCGGATGATAGTGGTATCTGTATCGATTATTATGATGGGGCTCCTGGTATTTATTCAGCTAGATGGATGCCTGAATTATCATATGAAGAGAAGAATAAAAAGATTACTGATGATTTAAAAGGATCAGATAATAGGGGAGCACAATTCGTTTGTGGTATTACTTATATTGATGAGCTTGGTAATGTTTCATATCATGAAGGAGTACTAGAAGGTAAGATTGCGGATGCACCATCAGGCACTAAGGGCTTTGGTTATGATCCAGTTTTTGTGATGAATGGACAAGAACTTACAATGGCTGATTTAGGTGAAGAATTTAAGAAGTATAATTCACATCGTGCTCTAGCTTTAAGAAAGCTGGTCGAATCACTTGAAAAATAAGTATCTAAGTATTATTTGTACATTATCTTTGATTATTTTTACCTTTTTAAGTTGTATTAACTATTGGTCATTTAATAAGTCTTTTTATAAAGATGAATATAAAAAGTTAGGTGTGGCTGAATATATAGGTATAAGTGAAGATGATTTAAATAAGACTACAGATATTTTACTTGAGTTTATCAAAGGAGAAAATGATTCGTTAGACATAGAATGCAAGATAAATGGTATGACAAGAGAAGTCTTCAATGATAGAGAAAAGGCTCATATGGTTGATGTAAAGAATTTATATGATGGCTTAATTATTGTTAGAAATGTTTCCTTTATCATTTTTGTCTTAAGTTTTATCTATATTGGAAAAACTAAGAGTCTATTTATCGGCTATAAGTATTCATTATCGCTTGTTGGCTTTATAATGGCCTTTATATTGTTGTTTTGTTTAATGGACTTTGAAGGCTTTTGGTTAGCTTTTCATCAGCTATTCTTTCCATTTAATGATCTATATATACTAGATCCAAGATACGATGTCTTAGTGATGATGTTACCAGAGGGATTCTTCTTTGATTTGTGTATTTTAATTGTTGTATCAACTACTATGGTGTTAGTAGGTTTATATTTTGTATTGAGGAAGTTTTTAAATGATTAATATTGTCTTATATCAACCTGAGAAGCCTGCAAATACAGGCAATATTGTAAGAACTTGTATGTGCTTTGATATGAAGTTACATATCATTGGACCAATTACTTTTTCTTTCGATGACAAGTATTTAAAAAGAGCTGAAATGGACTATGTAAAGGATTGTGACATTTCTTTTTATGATAGTTATGAGGACTTTTTAAGTAGAAATTATAAGGGACAATTTGTTTACTTATCTAGATATGGCCTAGATACTTTTGATCATTGTCAGTTTAATGAAAGTGGTGATATCTATATCATGTTTGGTAAGGAATCAACTGGTATTCCTAAGGAAATCCTAAAAGATCATTTAGATAGCACTTATAGACTTCCTATGAAGGCTGATGCGAGAAGTTTGAATTTATCAAATTGTGTTGCGATTTGTGCTTTTGAGGCTTGTAAACAAACAGGCTTTGAAAGACTTAGTAAAGTTGAAGTTATCAAGGGTGCTGACTGGTTACTTAAGTAGTTTTGGTTTATAATGATTTTATGCAGTTTAAAAGAGCGATATTAGTAATTTGTGTTATATGTTTAACTGTTGGTTCTTATCTTTTTATGAACCGTAATTATGATTCTTTATCTAGATATCCATATGGCACAAGTGAAGAGAGGGCATTAATAAAGAAATATTTGGATGAAAGAGAAATCAAATATATTATTGATTATTCAATTGATCCAGTTTATTTTATAAGATATTGTACATATCCGGGTTTTTTAGCTTACCATATCGATTATTATAATAAGGCAGCACAACATTTCTATTTCTTAAATGAATATGAAATTGTTGATGTGGTTGAAAGATTATTAGATAAGCATATCGATATGGATTGGGCATATGAAGAGTATGCATATCATCATTATGATGGTCTATTAAGGGAACTTACAAAATGAAAATAGTTGTTTGTAGTGATAATCATTATAATTTTGATGTCTTAGATAAGATTTTAGCTGATAATCCTGATGCTGATTATTATTGGCACCTAGGTGATTCCGAGGCCAATGAAGAGAAGGATATTTATCCTTTTGTGTCAGTTAGAGGCAATAATGATTATTTGAATTTACCCGTATTTAAGATATTTGAAGTAGGTGGTCACCGCTTCTTTTTAACTCATGGTCATCGTTATTTACGTAGTGATTTCTATGGTTTATATGAAGTGGCCGTACAAAATAACTGTGATGTCTTATTATATGGCCATACTCACATGTTTTCTGATTATAGCTATGAGGGTGTTAGATTTCTAAATCCTGGCTCATGTCGCTTAAATAGGGATGGTACACCGCCTTCATATATGATTATTAATATTGATGATAAGCACAATATCAATGTAAAAAGAGTTGATATAGTTAAGAAATAAAAGTCATACTTAGGTATGATTTTTTTATTGGGTAGTCTCGATATAATTTCTTTGAAGGAGGTACTGTATGAAAAAACTTTTAATTATCTTATTAACTTTGTTTATGATAACTGGTTGTGGTAATAATACAAATACCGATGATACTATCGATAATAATCCAATAGTTGTGGATAATAAGGTTAAGGATTTTGATTTGGCTTTTCTTAAGTTAGAAAACAAGGAAACTAATTTAATCTATTCACCATTATCAATTAAGTATTGTCTAGCAATCTTAAGTGAAGGGGCAAATGGTGACACCAAAACCCAAATAGATAATGTATTAGATGGATATGTGCCTAAGACTTATACTAATAGTAAACATTTATCTTTGGCTAATTTAGTAGCTATAAAAGATGATATAGAAGTTAATCCTGAATTTGAAGAAGTATTAGGCGATAAATATCGAATAGGGGTAACTAAAGAATCATTTAGCGATCCTACTAATATTAATAATTGGATTGATAAGAAAACATTTGGGATGATTGATAATTATATCGATTCTTTTGATTCTAATTTAAAGTTTTTAATATTAAACGCTTTGGCAATCGATATGGACTGGGTAAATAAGATACAGAATCATTTCTATTACTATGGTGATCATATTTTCTATGGCAAACATATAAATCAATATGCTGAAGGAATTTATACACCTATGGCCTTTAATGGGAAGATTGTAAAGGGTACGGAGTTTACGACGGTCTGTAATAGGTATGACATTATAAATAGCTTAGGTGAAGAAAATATTAGAAAGACGGTAGGGGATGAT
This sequence comes from uncultured Erysipelotrichaceae bacterium, assembly GCA_934675465.1. Lineage (GTDB taxonomy): Bacteria > Bacillota_I > Bacilli_A > Erysipelotrichales > Erysipelotrichaceae > Colivicinus. Next base: position 12,270 of record CAKUQM010000023.1, read on the forward strand.
TTACGTCAACATTTAGAAGCTAATAGTAATTTATTAGAATCAATGGAATATGATTATCGTGCTAATGGAATCGATGAGGTTATATCTAATTATTTAGAATCTTATATGAAGTCAATTAGTAAAAATTATCAGTTCTTTGATAGTTCTACAGACTTCTATTATTATGTAGATGATTCTGTTAAGGTGTTTGCGAAAGATTTAAAAGAATATGATGGTACACAATTTCAATTTGTAAGCATATTACCAAAAAATGAATCTTTAAATAAATATATAAGTAAACTAACATTAAGTGATGTTGAAACACTTATAAATAAAGTAAAGACAGTTAACTATGATGATTTTGAAGAAGGTTATATAACAGAAATCCAAGGCTTTTTCCCTACTTTTAAGTTTGATTGTGATTTAGATTTAAATGAAGATCTAGAAAAATTAGGCCTTACAGATATCTTCGATCCTGAAAAGGCAGACTTTTCTAAGATGGTTGGTGATGAAAAGATAGCTGTTGATACTAAACATAAATCAACAATTGAATTGTCTAATGATGGCATTAAAGCAGCCGCGATAACCGAATTGGGCGGTTTAGGTGCAGCAGGTAGCTATGATTATTTATTTGAAGTTCCTGTTAAAATTATTGATTTGAGATTTGATGAACCATTCTTATTCTTAATTAGAAATAAAGATACTAATGAGATTTGGTTTATTGGTACCTTATATGAAACAGAACTTGGAAGTGCTACTGTTAGTCCTAAGGTATATGAACTTAAGATTAGAAAAGAACCTTCTATTTCTTCTAAAGAATTAGCTACAGCCGATTATTATGAAAGTTATGGATTAAGCGGTAATGTTACTAAGGCTGATGGTTATACTTGGTATGAACTAATAGATGGTGGTTGGTTACCTGATAATGGGGAACTATTGAATATATATAAATAATTAAAATCTGTATAGCTATTTAGACAGATTTTAAAACTATCTTAATTCTTCAATATGATAGATATAATCTAAAGAGTTAAGGGCTTCAATTATTTCCTTATGAGACTTATATCTTTGCAGGGTTTCTGAAAATATTGTGAATGTGATGGTATAAACGCTTAGTCCTGAGCCAACATAAGCTTGGTTAGCTTCAATATCATCAATTCTTAGACCTAGTTGTCTACTAACAGTAACGAAATCTCTAAGATAGTTACTGTTTTTTAGTTCTAGATGTATTTCAAAGTGGTTAGAACGATTATTTAAATAAACTTCAATAGTAGAGAACCATGTAAGGATACATAAGAACAACAAGTAAACAACGATGCTTATAGTATATTGGCCACTACCTACAATAAAGCCTAGGAATGAACAAAACCATAGGGCAGCTGATGTTGTTAGTCCTTTGATTTGATTACGAGAGCTAAAGACAATGGAATTACTAGAAAGAATGGCTGTTGCGATAATGGTTGCACATGAAAGATATGGTATCTTTGTTTCCATATATAAGTCTAGTAACATACATACACACGATGAAAAAGATATAAGGACAAAGGTTCTAAGTCCTGCTGAATGTCTTTTACTTGATCTTTCATAACCTACAGTTGCAGTTAGGACAATGACTAATAATAGTCTTAAGATCATGGAATAGATATTTATTTCACTTGACCAGTTTCCTAATAATTTAGCTATTGGATCTATGTACTTCATTAATGAATGCCTCTCTTTCTATAATATGGATTGATCATCTTAGCATAATGTTCATCAGCTGCTTCATTATAAGCTTTCTCATCTTCATAGAATGGATCATCATGTTTAGGCAATTGATTCTGAATTGCTTGTATTCTATCGATTAAGATTTCAACATCAGATTTACTATTATCAACATCAGGTACTAAGTCTTCTAATTTATCTGAATATGACTTAGATAAATAAAGTGATAATTTAGCACATGCTGGTCCAATTAGTTCATAGAGGATACTTGAAGATAAGATTACTGTTTCTAGGATTACTCCTTCTTCTCCTCCTAAAGTTCTAGCACCCATAGCTGCTAAACCAATGGCCACTCCTGCTTGAGGAATTAGGGCTAATCCTAGATAGTTTCTTACTAGTTTATCTTTCTTTACAAGTAAACAACCAAGATAGGCACCAAGATATTTGCCAATGATTCTTACAAAGAAATAGATGATACCTATTGTTAGTAAAGACACTGAACCAATACTATCTGATGTGTTAAATAGGGCAGCTAAGTCAAAGTTAACACCTGATCTTACAAAGAATAATAGAAGTATTGGCGGATTGAAGTAGTTTAATTGTTTAAATAATCTTTCATCATCAGTAAGATTAATATAAATCATAGACATTGACATACATCCAAGTAGTGGTGATACATCTAACAATGCACATATACCACAGAAGGCAAACAGTAGGGCAATAGATACAATTAAACGATTATCGGTTGATCTTTCATGTAGGATTATTTTTAAAAGGATTCCAAATACTCCTCCCAATCCAAATACAAAAATATTTAAAAGTATAGGTTCAACGATATTGATAAATTGAAAGTTTCCAGTAATTGATGCTAGGGCTACTGATATGGCTATACTATAAGCTAATAAACCAACTACATCATCTAGTGCTACTACTTGAAGTAATGTTTCTACAAAGTCACCCTTGGCATGTGTTTGCCTTATGGTCATAACGGTTGACGCTGGTGCTGTAGCACTAGCTAGAGCTGCTAGGACAGCTGAAAAGTTTAGGTCTAGTACTAATATAAAGTAAGTGACAATAAATACTAGTATTGAGGCTAAACATGCTTCAAATATGGTAATTATTAATACTTTGGTACCACTTTTCTTTAGGGTTGAGAATTTAAAGAATTCACCTGTACTAAAGGCTATGAAAGCTAGGGCAATATCAGCTATAAAACTTGTTCCTTCTACAAAAGATTTGGGTATTAAATTAAGACAATAGGGTCCTATTAAAATGCCTGCACAAATATAGGCTGTAACATTAGGTAATCGTAATGGTTTAGTAATACGTGTCATTAAAAATCCCGATATCAACATTAGGGCAATCGAGATAATTATTAATGATACATTTGATGTTTGATAAAGTGGGGTAGTCATCTACATCCCCTCCTTCCTAAACAATATTTTATCACAATTAGAAAGCGCTTACATTGTATTATCAATTGTAATAAAAGTAGTATAAATGATAATATCATTTAGTATGTTTATAGGAGTGTTTTATGTTTGATTTAAGTTCAGCTACATTACATATTATGGCGATGGTCTTCATGTTGATGGATCATCTTTGGGCAACTATTTTTCCTGCTCAAGAATGGTTAACATGTGTAGGTAGAATTGCTTTTCCAATATTTGCGTTTATGACAGTAGAAGGTTACTTTCATACTCATAATTTCAAAAAGTATCTTACAAGAATGTTTATTTTTGCGATTCTTTCTGAAGTACCATTTGATTTAATGTATGGTGGTACTATTTTCTATCCATATCATCAAAATGTAATCTGGACATTTATTGTAGGTCTAATTGGTATCTACTTAATTGAAAAGGCTAAGTCTAAGAATAATAAATTTATGTATATCCTAACTAGTATCTTAGTTGTACTTCTAGGAACATTAATTGGAACTGTTGGAATGTTGGATTATTATGGTGCAGGTGTTTTAACTATCTTTGTATTCTATTTCTTTAGAGGCAAGAAGTGGTGGCAAATACTAGGACAGGTGATTGGTATGTATTTTGTGAATATTGAATTATTAGGCGGTTTATATTATCCAGTGACAATACTAGGATATGAGATTGAAATAATTCAACAAGGAATTGCCATGTTAGCTTTAATACCTATTTGGCTATATAAGGGAAGACAGGGTTATCATAGTAAACTATTCCAATATATCTGTTATGCATTCTATCCAGTACATATGTTGGTGATTGTAATTATTCAAAACTTTTTAACAAGATAAATTCATATTGTTGAAAATTTTGTTCGCTGCCGTTGGCGACTCATAAATGATCGGCTCATAAATATTATTCGCTTACCAGAAGCGACTAACAAGTGCCTGGTTTGAAAATTATACTTTTTTACAAGATAAAAGCCTAGACATCTTTGAACTGTGCTACACTAATCTTAGGATATAGCTCTTTAAATTTGACTATGTAGCTTATCTCATCTTTACAGGCTGCATTGTGAGAGGTGAGGCCTGTATTTTTATGCTTTAGTAGCAAATTTAACAAAATATAATTGACAATCACTTGGCAAAGTAATAGAATAATCAAGTAATAAAAAGTACGTAGAAAGTAGAAGACCACTTCTCACCTGATATCCATAAGGATTTGGGTAATTAGATTGCTACAAGATAGTAATATGAGTGGGCTTTGTCTCGCTTTTTATTTTATAGGAGGACATTAACATAGCAGGTAAAAAACCCGAAGATCTAGTCAATGAGAATATTCGTTTTAGAGAAGTATTAGTAATTGATTCAGATGGCTCACAACTTGGTAAAATGAGCAGAAATGAAGCTTTGAATAAAGCTTATGATCAAGAATTAGACTTATTATGTGTTTCGGCTAATTCAAATCCACCAGTATGTAAGATATTGGATTATGGAAGATATAAGTTTGAGGCTCAGAAGAAGGCTAAGGAAGCTAAGAAGAACCAACATGTAACAGAACTTAAACCATTACGTTTATCTCCTGTTATTGATAAGCATGACTTTGATACTAAGATTAAGCAAGCTACTGGTTGGCTTGAAGATGGTATGAAGGTTAAGGTTGACATGCGTTTTAGAGGACGTATGATGACTCGTCAAGAAGTTGGGTTAAAGGTTATGAATGATTTTATTTCAAGTTTGTCTGATTTGGCAAATGTTGATAAACAACCTAAGCTTGAAGGTAATATCATGTCTTGCGTTTTAATGCCTAAAAAGAAATAAGGAGGAATTCAAATGCCAAAAATGAAAACAAAGAAGACTTTTGCTAAGAGAGTAAAAGTTACTGGTACTGGTAAGTTAAAGACTCACCACAACTTCACATCACACTTTGCTGCTAACAAGACACATAAGCAAAAGGTAAATTTAAGAAAGTCAGCTATTGTCTCTGCTTCTGATACTAAGAGAGATAGAGCTCTATTACAAGGTTAGGAGGATTAAATAATGGCTAGAGTTAAAAGATCTAATAATCTAAGAAAAAGACATAAGAGAGTCTTAAAACAAGCTAAGGGTTATTTTGGTAGTAAACACTTATTATTCAAGACAGCTCATGAGCAAGTTATGCATTCTCATAAATATGCATATATCGCTAGAAAGCAAAACAAGAGAAACTTCCGTAAGTTATGGATTGCTAGAATCAATGCTGCTGCTAGATTAAATGATATTAGCTATTCAAGATTAATGCACGGCTTAAAGCTTGCAAATGTTAATATGAACAGAAAGATGTTATCAGAAATCGCTATCGCAGATCCTGAGGCATTCACAAGCATTTGCAATACTGCTAAGGCAGCATTAGCTAAATAAATAATAGGGCATTAAGCCCTTTATATGGTCGATTGGTGAAACGGTTAACACATCGCCCTCTCAAGGCGACATTCACGGGTTCAAATCCCGTATCGATCACCATTAAAAAATCAAAGGCTCAATGAGCCTTTTTATTATGTTGTAGATACGGGATTTGTTAATCCAATTAAAAACGCTACTTTTGTAGCGTTTCTTATCATATTAAGCTAACTTATTAATAGCTTCTTTAATTCTCTTGATTGTTTCTTCCTTACCTAAGATTTGACCGATCATTGTAGCACCTCCAGGTGTCTTATCTTTGCCAGATAGGGCAACTTGAATAGGATACATGATTGTAATATTCTTAAGTTCATTATCAGCAGCCACCTTAGCTAATGTTTGGAAGATACCATCATTATCAAATGTCTCTAATGCTTCTAAAGCAGGTAAAGCAAGTTCTAATGACTTCTTAGCTACTTCAGCATTTGTCTTAGCCTTCTTGTTGGTATATAAATCAATTGAATATTCCTTTACTTCGTTAAAGAAATCAATCATATCTTTAACTTCAGCAAGTAACATAACTCTATCTTTTAAAGCCTTAGCGATATCTTCATAGTTATACTTAGGATCAACATTTTCCTTAATCATTGGTTCAACTAATTCAAAATATGCTTTGTCATCCATATTTCTTAGATAAACACCATTCATCCACTTTAACTTTTCAATATCGAAGATAGCACCACTTGTACCAATTCTCTTTACATCGAATGCTTGACATAATTCAGGAAGTGAATAGATTTCTCTTTCTTCACTTGGTGCCCAACCTAATAAGGCGATATAGTTAAGAATTGCTTCTGGAAGATAACCCTTCGCAACCAAATCTTGGAAAGAAGCATCACCATTTCTCTTAGACAACTTTTCATGTTCATTCTTCATAACAGGTGGACAGTGAATATATACTGGCTTATCCCAACCATATGCTTCATATAGTAAGTTGTATTTTGGAGTACTTGATAAGTATTCATTACCTCTAACTACATGAGTAATATCCATTAGATGGTCATCTACTACATTGGCAAAGTTATAAGTAGGGTAACCATCTGACTTTAATAGAATCATTTCATCTAAGTCAGCATTGTTTACAGTAATTGAACCATATACTTCATCATCAAATGTTGTAGTACCTTCTGGCTTAATAGTTTGTCTAATAACATATTCTTCACCAGCGTTGATTCTTTGTTCAACTTCTTCCTTACTTAAATTCTTACAAGGATCACGATATAAGAAAGATTCACCCTTGGCATTAGCGATTTGTTTCTGAATTTCAATATCCTCTTCCTTGCAGAAACATACATGGGCATGACCACTTTCTACAAGCTTCATCGCATATTCCTTATATAAGCCTTGTTTCATTCTATCTGATTGAACATAAGGCCCATAGTTACCACCAACATCTGGTCCTTCATCATGCATAAGACCACAAGTCTTTAATGTTTCATAAATGATATCTGTAGCACCCTCAACTTGTCTGTTTTGGTCTGTATCTTCAATTCTTAAGATAAAATCACCATTATCTTTTTTCGCAACCAAATAAGCATATAAAGCAGTTCTTAAATTACCAATATGCATATAACCTGTTGGAGATGGCGCAAATCTTGTTCTTACTTTCATTTGTTACCTCATTTCTAAATACTCATATATTATAGTATAATATTTAAGCTTATACACAAAGGAAAGAAGGTAAAATTATGGAATATATTTATAAACCAAGTGGTGTTTGTTCAAGAGAATTTATCTTTGACATAGAAGATGATACAGTTAAGTCTTTACAAGTAATTGGAGGCTGCAATGGCAACCTTAAGGGTATCGCTAGCTTGATTAGTGGTATGAAACTTGAAGACATTATTTCTAGGATTGAAGGTACTAAGTGTGGTCTTAAAAACACATCTTGTCCTGATCAAATTGCCTGTGCATTAAAGGCTTACTTAAATGAAAAGAATTAGTAAATTATTAAGTATCCTACTTGTAGTATTTTTACTAACTGGGTGTGGGCTCGAATCTGGGCTCGAATCTGATAGTGAATATTTAAACCAGTTAAAGAATTACGAAGTAAGAGAAAAGAATTCAACGCTTGATGATAATGCTGAATTTGATGCCTATTTAGACACTATCTTTGATGAACTAGTATCTGATAACTATCTATATATGCACTTCAATGTAGCTGACTATAAGGCTATGGGCATTGAAAAGCCAGAAGTTGGTTTTGGTCATCTTGTTTATGGCCTTGATGAAGAAGAATTCAATGAGACAGAGAAACAATTAGAAGACTTGTTAGCTTTTGATTATGATTCTTTATCTTTAAGACAACAATATGATTATGATTTACTTCATTATTCATTATTAGAAACTCTTTGTGGCCTAGAATATTCTAAATATAATTTAATATTCTCTTCATCTAGTCAATTCTCTGATGGCATTGTCACAAACCTAATGGAATTTGCGATGTATGATGATGAATCAGAAGAAGATTTCTTAGTTGTTTTAAAAGATGTACCAAATTACATTAATGAAGCTATCGAATATTCTAAACAACAATCTAACGATGGTCTATACCACAGTGATGATATGTTGGATGAAGAGATTTCTTATATCGATAATTTAATTTCATCAAATGGTAAGAGCATCTATGAACACTATAAGGAATATGATATTTATCCTGAGGTAAAAGAAATTGTTGAGAATGAAGTCATTCCTTCATTTGTTACTTTAAAAGATTATTTAAAGACCTTATATGGAAAGACTACAAGTGATAAGTTGACTCTATCTAAGATTGATAAGGGCTATGCTGAATATACCTATATCATAAATTCTTCTAACAACGGTGACATGAATGTGATTTATAACCAATTAGTAGAAGTCTATACTGATTGGGTTTATAACTTTATAAGTGCTTATCAAAAAAATGAGAATATTCTAGAAGATTATGAAGATTTCTTGAATGATGATAAAGTAATAAATCAAAGTGCTGAGGATATCTTGGAATATCTTAGAAATAATAGTTCTAAACGATATGAATATTTAGAAGATGCAAGTTATGTGGTATCAGCGTTAGATACATTGGGTGATTCAACATTAGGTTATTATGTAAGTCCACCAATTGACAATCTTAATCAAAATGTAATTAGAGTAAATGCTAAGATTGACAATGATGAATATGATCAAATGTCTGTTTTTGAAGTAATGGCTCATGAGGGCTTCCCTGGTCACTTGTACCAAAACATTTATTTCCAACAAACAAATCCTCATAAGTTTAGAGCTACCCAATCATTTATTGGTTATACCGAAGGTTATGCTGACTTAGCTGCTATGGATGCGATTGATATGTTAAATGTTGATGATGGATATAAGGCTGTTGCTAAGCTTAACTCAATAACTTTTAATTCTCATTTATTACTTTCAATTGTAGACTTGGGTGTTAATTATTTTGGTTGGGATGCGAATACCTTAGGTAAAAAGCTCGAGAAAATGTTTTTAGATAAAACAATTGCTCAAACCTTATATGACATGGTTGTTGCGATGCCAGGCACTTTTGTAAGATATGGCGTAGGCTTTGTAAATCATATAAATCTTAGAAAAAAGGCCATGGATGAACTTGGTGATAAGTTTGATTATGTAGCCTATGACAAGGCAATTGTAGAAAATGGACCTTTACCATTTGCGATATTAGAAGGTGTAGTAGAAGATTATATCAATGAAAACAAATAAATTTAATTATCTTATTTATCTATTTATTGTAGTAAGTTTAGTAAGCTTAGACCAATATACTAAGTCGATTATTTTAAATTACTTTGAATTATATGAAAGTAAAACCATCATTGATGGCTTCTTTAGTTTGACCTATGTTCAAAACTTTGGAGCAGGCTTCTCGATTATGCAAAATGCTAGAACAACATTTCTAATCATTACTCCAATCTGTTTAGTAGGCTTTACTTACTTATTTATTAAATCAAATGATAAGTTAAGCAAGACTGCCTTACTATTAATGATCAGTGGTACAATCGGCAATTTTATTGATCGTATAGTTAGGGTTTATGTTGTTGATTTCTTAGATTTTATTATCTTTGGTTGGGACGTTCCAATCTTTAATGTAGCTGATATCTTTTTAACAGTAGGTGTCTGTCTATATATTATTGCGCTTATAAAGGAGGAAAAGGATGCCAAAATTAAACTTAATAGTTGATGACAATTATAATGTTCGACTTGATGCTTATTTAGCAGATAATACGCCTTTGAGTCGTTCTAATATTCAAAAATTAATCAAAGAAGAAAAGATTTTAGTTAATTATAAAGCGACATCTAATTCATATAAAGTGAAGATGAATGATGATATCAGTGTTGAATATGAGGAAACTGTTTTAACTGATTTAAAACCTGCTGATATTCCGATTGATATCGTTTATGAAGATGAAGACATTATCGTTATTAATAAACAAAAGGGTTTAGTAGTTCATCCAGCTCCTGGTAACTATGATAATACCTTGGTCAATGCCTTGTTATTTAATTGTAAGGACTTATCTGATGTCAATGGTTTCTTTAGACCAGGTATTGTACATAGAATCGATAAGGATACTAGTGGCTTACTTGTAGTAGCTAAGAATAATGAAGCTCATAACTTCTTGAGTGAACAATTAAAGGATAAGACTTGTTATCGTAAATATTATGCAATAGTAAAGGGTACTATTGAAAATAACAAGGGTGAAATCAATGCACCTATTGGTAGAAACCCAAAGGATCGTCAAAAGATGTGTGTAACCGCAACTAATAGTAAAGAAGCCATTACTGAATTTGAAGTAATGAAAAGATTTGGTGACTGTACCTTGTTAGATGTTTCATTATTAACTGGTAGAACCCATCAAATAAGAGTTCATATGGCTTTTATTCATCATCCGGTTATGAATGATGAAAAATATGGTGGACCACATATTGATGAAACAGGTCAATTTTTACATGCTTATTATTTAAGTTTTATTCATCCACGTACCAAGGAAAGAGTTTCTTTTGAAACACCTATGCCTAAGTATATGGAAGAATATATTGAGAGTATCGAGGGTATAAATGGAAAATAACACATATAAAGTATTTCAATTGATGGAGTATTTCATCACCAAATATGATTATATTTCTTTTAGAGTAAACGGACTTGATAAGCCTGATGAGATTTTAATTGCCTCTAAGACTAATCCTGATTTTCAGGTTATAAGAATAACAACTACCTCTATTGGTACAGCTTATTATGATACAGGAAGATTAAATACTTACCAAATGGTAATTAAACAACAATTCAATCTACCTGAAGTCAAGATATTGGATGTTCATATTGGCAATGAAACTGTTGAAGGGAATGATGAATTTACAACGGTTTGCATCGATTCTAATTATCATAGTGGTATTGATTTATCTAAAATTTATCCTGGTGTCTATGAAGTTGTTCATGATGTTAGTGATAAAGAAGGGGAAATTAAGAATAGAGTTTCTAATATTAATAATACTTTCTTGAAATTAAAAGAAACTGCTAAGAAAAGACCTCTATATGCTAAGTTAAAGGATTTACATGCTCCTGTTACCATGTGGACTTGTGTAATATGTACAGTATTATTCTTGATCACATTATTCTTAAGTTCTAAGTATGATATTGATACGGCCTTAATTATGATGGGTGCTCAATATAATACCTTTACACTAGGACTACATCAAGTCTATAGACTGGTATTAAATGGTTTCTTACATGGTTCTATTATGCATCTAGTATTTAATATTATGGCCTTCTATTATGTAGGTATTGGAGTTGAAAGAAGACTTAAGACTAAGAAATATTTAATTCTATTATTAGGTGGCATTGTCTTTTCAGCCTTAAGTGCTGGTATTATAAGTGCAAATACGATTACTATTGGTTTATCTGGTGCTATCTATTGTATCTTTGTATACTATATCTTTAGTTTAGTTGATTCTGGTTTTATTAATGTTAGACAAATTATGCCTACAATTCTTTTAAACCTAATGCTTAATTTTATTCCAGGAGTATCTTGGCAGGGTCATTTAGGTGGTGCGGTATGTGGCTGTCTATTCTATTATTTATTTAATAATAAGGACAATGAAAAGCGCATGATTATTCTAGTTACAAGCTTATTATTAATCATGAATGTTAAATACTTTGGTTTTACCAAGGTTCAACCATTATATATCGGTACTGATGTAAAGGTAGTTAGTGCTTATAAGGATTTAGGTTTAAAGTCTTATAGTGATAATATTTCTAAAAGACTTATTAATGTCTATCAAAAAGGAGATAAATGATGATTATCAGTTGGGATGAATATTTTATGGGACTTGCCCACTTGAGTGCTTTAAGAAGTAAAGATCCTAATACTCAAGTAGGTGCTTGTATTGTTGATGAAGACAAGAAGGTTGTATCAATTGGCTATAATGGTATGCCAAGGGGTTGTGTGGATGCTAAGATGCCTTGGTCTAGGGAAGGTGATTTTAAGAACACTAAGTATGCCTATGTAGTGCATGCTGAATTAAATGCGATATTGAATTCACCAAGAAGTCTTAAGAATACCATCCTTTATGTTTCTTTGTTTCCTTGTAACGAATGTGCTAAGGCCATCATTCAAGCAGGTATAAAGAAAATATATTACGAATCAGATAAGTATGATGGTGCTGATAATAATGTTGTATCTAAGAAAATGTTAGATATGGCTGGGGTAGAATACAAACAACTTCCTTTTGAAGTTGAGATTGATTTAAAGACTAAATATTAAAAGTCTTGTCTTTCTTCCATTTATGATATAAGTCCTTGTAGTATGCAAGAGCTTTTTCTTCACCATTGTCTTTTAAATATTCAAGCAACAATTTATGTCTTCGACAATTTTCAGGCCCCATAAAGTATTGATCCCTACCATTCATCAAAAAGTCATAAGCACTTGAATCAGTATATTTATCTTTCTTATAAATCTTTGAGGCAGCTATCTTATCACAAGCTGCTTCCAACAAATAATTAAGTGGCATTTCTAGGCATTTAAAAGTTAAAGGATCGCTATAATAGTCCTTTTCTAACCAGAATTCAAAGTGATGTTTATTTCTTCCTTTATGGTGTAACCAACCTAGAGAATAACCTTTATCTTCTTTTTCAGCATCAATAGGTGATCGATATCCTTGATAGTATTTAACGCCTGAGAAAAATTCAACAAAAGAATATTTAGATAGGTCATGCAATAGGCCTTGTTTAATAAGACCACATTTAAAACATAGACGCATAACTTCTAAACGATGTTTATTTATAGTTAGGGAGTGGCCCCAAAATCTCTTTAAAAATGACATTTTTTCCATTTATTTATTATAGAACATTGTTGTATAATAATGTGCATGAATAGACATGAAACAAGAGTAAAAGTAGTAACAGCAGTGTATCAGCACTTGCTTCTTAATAAAGACATGGTTGAGACTTTCATTGATAATTTTGAAAATATCGATGAATATGTAGGTTCTATCGAGAATGATTTGATTGCGCATGAGGATGCATATATTGAAACTATTTCAAATAATCTAAATAAATGGACTTTTGATAGATTATCTTATATTGATCAAGCAATTCTTCTTGTAGGAACTAGTGAATATAATCTTAATAAAGACAATAAGAAGATTATTATTGATGAGGCAGTAAGAATTGCGAAAGAATATAGTGATGATGATTCTTACAAATATATTAATGGAGTTCTAGATAACCTATGAAACCGATAAGTGTTACGACACTTGTTAGATATTTAAAAAACAAATTAGATAGTGATGAAGCTTTAAGGAGTGTCCAGGTAAGCGGAGAACTATCTAATTTTCGTAAGACCAGTTCTGGTCATCTTTATTTCACATTAAAAGATGAAAATAGCGCTATAAGTTGTGTGATGTTTAAGTCCAAGGCTTATAGTCTTTCTTTTGTGCCTGAAAACGGAAACAAGGTCATTTGTAGTGGTTCTATTTCCATGTTTGAAGCATCAGGTTCTTTACAACTTTATGTCAATACTTTAAAGCTTGATGGAATTGGTGACTTATATCGTCAATATGAAGAATTAAAGAATAAATTATTTAATGAAGGTTTATTCGATGATGATCATAAAAAGAAAATACCTACTTTATATCCAAGTAAGGTAGCTGTTTTATGTGGTAAAGATTCAGCAGCTATGTCTGATATTAAGATTCAATTCAATAGACGCTGGCCTCTATGTAAAGTAGATTATTATCCTGTTATTGTACAGGGCAGTGAAGCTCCTTTTTCAATGATTCAAACTCTTATGTATGTTGATTCATTGGATTATGAAATCATCGTACTAGCAAGAGGTGGAGGTTCTTTTGAGGACTTATTCTGTTTCAATGATGAAAGGCTTGTCAGAACTATCTATGATTTAAATGCTTTTATTATCACAGGTGTTGGTCATCAACAAGATTTTACCTTAGTAGATTTTGTCTCGGATAGAAGGGCACCTACCCCTACTGGAGCGATTGAAATGATTACTCCTAATATTGATGATGTATTGGATTCAATTGATGATTTATCTTATAGACTAAATAAATCAATTAATTTATTAATAGCTAATAATAAGGATAAACTAATACAATTATCTAATAATAAGTATTTCAAGGATCCTAGTTTACTTGTTGATAAAGTTTCTTTATTGTTGGATTACAAAATTGAAAGATTAAAACGTTTTTCTAATAAATTAAATAATTATAAGTTACAAATAGATAAAGAAGTAGATAGAATGGGTTTATTACTTGATATTAAGCTTAATAAGAAGACTAATGAGCTTGATAGATTAAGTGGATTGCTTAAGGCATATTCATGTGAGAATACTTTAAAAAGGGGCTATGCTCTAGTTTATAAAGATAATAAACTAATAAACAAAGATATTGATAAAAATGATAAACTAGTGATAGAGACATATGATCAAATAATTGATACAAGAGTAGAGAAAGTGAGTAAGAAAAATGGCTAAGCTAAAATTTGAAGATAAGATGCAAAGACTTCAAGAGATAGTTGATCTTTTAGATTCTTCTGACATTGAATTAGATAAGTCTATTTCTTTATATAAAGAAGGACTTGAATTATCTAAGGAACTTAAGGAACAATTGAGTGCTTATGAGGAAAAGATAGAGGAGCTAAAGAAGGATGAGTAATTTTGAAGAATATTTAAGTAATAGTTTAGATTGTTATAAGGATAATGTGATTAAAGAGGCGATGATTTATTGTCTTGAAGGTGGTAAGCGTTTTAGACCTAATATCATGTTTTCAATTGTAAAGGGTTTTGGACTAGATGAAAGTGTTGCCTATGGTGTAGCTTGTGCCCTTGAATATATTCAAACTTATTCTTTGATTCATGATGATTTACCAGGTATGGACAACGATGACTATCGTCGCGGTAAGTTGTCTTGCCACAAGAAGTTTGGTGAGGATATTGCGATTTTAACAGGTGATGCTTTGTTGACTCATGCTTTTTCTAAGATTTGTGAAGCTGATTATAGAAGTGATATCAAAGTTAATCTAATTGATGCTTTAGCTAAGTATGCAGGCTTATTCGGCATGATCTATGGTCAATTGTTGGATGTAGAGAGTGAAAGCAGCGATAATAAGTCAAAAGAATTATTGTTAGAGATTCATGATAATAAGACCAGTGGCTTATTTAAATATGCATGTATTGCGGCTATGTATTTGGGTGGTGCTACTAACTATGAATACTTTGAAACTTTAGGTTCAAAGTTAGGTATCATCTTTCAGCATCAAGATGATTTGTTTGATATTATCAAGTCAGAAGAAGAGACTGGTAAGTCTAATTCAGATTTAAGAAATGATAAGTTGACTGCTTTATCTTATATGTCAGTTGATGAATTAAAGGAATATATTGATTATCTATTTAAGGATATCTATGATTATCTATCATGTGCAAATTTTGATACTAAGTATATAATAGAGATAATAGATAGAATGAAAAATCGATAGTATGGATATTAAGGAAATTAAAAATTCTGAATTTGTAAAAACTTTAAATACAAATCAATTAAATGAACTTGCAAGCGACATAAGAGCTTTTTTGTTGGATTCTGTTTCTAAAACAGGAGGCCATCTTTCTAGTAATCTTGGAGTTGTAGAACTTACAATTGCCATGCATTATGTTTTTGATTGTGAAAAAGATAAGTTCTTATTCGATGTTGGTCACCAATCTTATATACATAAGATTTTAACTGGTAGGGCTAAGGACTTTGATACATTAAGACAGTTTAATGGTCTTGCAGGTTTTCAAAGAAGATATGAATCTAAATATGATTGTTTTGAGGCAGGACATTCAAGTACCGCTCTTTCAACTGCCTTAGGTATGGCAATCGC
>CAKUQM010000024.1 GCA_934675465.1 uncultured Erysipelotrichaceae bacterium
AAGATAGGATAGGTAGTGGCTGATTTTAATTTTTGTTTATTCTTAAATGAATTCTCAAAATAAATTTGCATATTCTCAAAACTTGTTGCTAATTTACCTGATTTTTCACCAGCCTTTAAAGTCTCTAAAAAGACCGGCGGCAATGCCTTAGCATTCTTTCTAAAAGCAGCCTCCACACTACTACCATGAGTAACATCTAAATAGACATTATCTAGAATCTTCTTCAATTTCTTGTCCTGTGTTTGACCAGCAATCATCTTAATAGTCACATCAATTGGCGTACCTGCATTTAATATAATCGCAAACTGTGAACACATAACAGCTAAAGGTTTTATCTTAACCTTAGGATTAATCTCCGCATTTAAAATACTGTTAAGACTACTATTCTTAATAGCTTCAATATCCAAGACAATTGAATTGTTTGACTTAATCTTTTCTATAGCATCATATTCATCAACAGCATCAATAACACCTTTAACCTTGACACCATCTTTTGAAAGAGCAGAATACTTATAACTAATCATAATTATTCTACCGTTACAATATTATCAACAATCTCATCGACTGTTGTAACACCCTTTTCTACTAAATCTCTACCATTGACAATCATTGGAGTAAAACTACCTCTTTCACTTACTAACTTTCTAAGTTCATTACCATTAATACCCTTAGAAATTTGATCACGCAAGAAAGAATCGATAGTTAATATTTCAAAAACACCAGTTCTACCCTTATAGCCACTATCAAAACACATATAACAACCCTTTCCCTTATAGAAATGTTTATTTAAAGGATTGATACCAGCTAAATCTATAATTTCAGGATCTGGTGTATATTCTTCTCTACAATTAGGACAAATCTTACGAACTAGACGTTGTGAAACAATACCACGCAAAGAACCACCAATTAAATATGGCTCTACTCCTAAATCTCTTAATCTATCAATAGCGCTAACCGCATCCTCTGTATGTACAGTAGTTAAAACCAAGTGACCAGTCATAGCTGCACGTAAGGCAATAGAAGCAGTTTCACCATCTCTAATTTCACCAATAGAAATAATATCCGGGTCTTGTCTTAAACAAGAACGCAAAGCACTCGCAAAAGTTAGTCCAATCTTCTCATTAATCGCCACCTGAGTAACTCCTTCAATTTGAAATTCTACTGGATCTTCCAAAGAAATCATATTAACAGTCTCAGACTTTAATTCTTCAATCATGGTATATAAAGTACTAGTCTTACCAGAACCTGTTGGACCAACAATCATAATTAAGCCAGATGAATTCTTTAAAATACGAGAAAATCTTTCATTATCCTTTTCAGTAATACCAATACCAGTACGTGTTAAAGAATTCTTATCTCTTGTTAAAATACGAATAACAATCTTTTCACCATAAATAGTAGGTAAAGAAGAAAGACGCAAGTCTACTACATTACCATCACTAGATGTCATTTGAGCTCTACCATCCTGTGGAATACGATGCTCAGTGATATTCATCTCAGACATAATCTTAAAACGAGAAATAACCGCATCTTGTAAACCTTTTGGAATATTAAGCATTTGATTTAGTCTACCATCAATTCTAATACGAACAACCATATCATTTTCTCTAGGTTCAATATGAATATCACTAGCACCTTCGGCTAAAGATCTTTCCAAAATTGAATTAACTAGCTTAACAGTTGGAGCAGCACTACTTTTAGAAGCGACATCACTTTGTTTAGCAACTTCTTCAAACGTTGCATCAATGCCCCTTTCCTGTTTCATCTGTTCTATCGCAATACTTGCACCTTCATTTTCATACAAGACTAAAATAGCTCTTTCAACAGCACTAGCATAAGCGATATATGGGGTTACTTTATATTTAGTTATTTGTTTAACAGCCTCTAGTGCGCGGAAATTAAGAGGATCTTCCATTGCTAAAATAAGTTTGTCCTTTTCAAGCTTAATAGGAACAACATGATACTGTTCCGCTATTGATTTAGGTACAATTGAAGCCATTGAAGGATCGATTGTCTCCTTATTTACATCTATAAAATCGATACCTAATTGTATCTTTAGAACATCAATTAATTGTGTCTCAGTGATATAACCATTTTCAAGTAAAACAGCACCTAGTCTTTTACCACTATTTGCCTGTAACTTAACAGCTTCTTCTACTTTATCCTGACTAAGTACATGAGCATCAACTAACATTTCTCCTAATCTTTTATTCTTCATATATATTTAACCCCTCATCATACAATTATAGCGTATTTTATAACCAATATTAAAGTGGTCTATAAGTATAATTGATTTTAAAAGAATCTTTATTATATTTTAAAGACATGCCAACGATTATACGACTATATAAAAATTCATGATCACCACTCTTTTTTAGAGCAGAAATGGAATAAATATGATTCTTATCAGCATAAATAGTATCCGTGCTTCTTAAAGTTAAAGAAACAACGTTTAAAAAGTCAGAAATACTAACTTCATCGCTAACAAGTTCAAAATCAAACAAATAAAAAGATAAACCATAACGATTCATTAGTCTTCTATCAGACTCCATGATTGATAAGAAATTATACTTATCTACAAGATATGGACCATAAGCAGTGTCATTATCTTTTATATCAATCACAATATTAGTACAGCAATTATTAATCAAATCAGCTATTGTATCTTTATTAATAAGTAATGAGTTATATTTTCTTTTTCTTGCTAAACGCAAAATTTCATCATACTTATCATACACTTCATCACTTTTTCCCAATTTAATTAAAGCTTCAAAATAAGTAAGAATTATCTTTTCGCTAAAAGGACTAAACTTAAGAGTCTTAGTGCATACTTCGATGCATTCTTGATATTTCATATAATGTAAATAGCGTTCAGATAAAAACTCAGCTACATCACAGAATTGATCAAGATAATATGTGCGATATGGCCTTATATAATCAAACTCTAATCCATATAAAAAATCACCGTTATATGTTTCGATTACCTCTTTATATAAGTTGAAATCATTATTCACTTTAGCGTTAGTTAGAATGCTATTAAAATCTTCAACATCTAGATATATTTTGTAGTCCTTGTTGATGTAATAATAACCATTAGAACTGATAATGAAGTTTTTATCTGACAACTCAGGAATTTTCTCTAATGCCTTTCTTAATCTAAATATGCCAAACTTAATCGCATTCTCAGGATTGGTACTCTTTGACCAAAAAGCCTCAAATAAAGTCTCTTTAGCAACTTTATTTTTGTGGTTAAACAATAAATATGCCAACAACAATAATGGCTGTTTCTCCATTATGATTTCTTCATACTCCCCATTAGAATTTTTCAAACTAATAGGGCCTAAAAACTTAAAATATAACTCTTTCATACCTAGATTATATATATAAAACAATTATTTGAGAACGATTATTTGATTTTTATAACTTAAATACTTCAAATTTCCTATAAAATTAAACTTAATATTACCAAGTTCCTTAGTAATTAAGATATCAACTAGATAAGAATTTAAAGTATCAAGCGTTTCCTTGTGAGGATGATTATATTTCCCATTGGTTGAAATAATCGCATAATCAGGTAGGATCTTACCCACAAAATAACTTGAAGTTCCAGTTGCACTACCGTGATGAGACACCTTAAGACAATTTACCTTATCTATTGCATACCCATTCATAATCAACCTTTCAACATTCTTAGAAATATCACCTGTAAAAAGAAAAGAATAGTCATTAATATCTAAATAATAAACAACAGAATTATCATTATCATTGTCAAAAATACCTACATCTAAACAGTTAAAATATAAATCTTTATACGCAATATCATATTTATCATAGACAATCTTCTTAATTTTAAAATCTCTCATCAAATTATCTACATTACCACAGTGATCTTCATCATTATGTGATATTAATAAGTAATCTAAGGTATACACTCCTTCCTCATATAAAGTTTTCTTTAATTTATGATAATTGTATGCAGAACCTGTATCAATCAAAATCTTATAATTTAAATTTGATATTAAAGTGGCATCTCCCTGTCCTACATCGATAAAAGTTACATGTTTAATGGGATTATTTAATGTCAACAAACACATTAGCAATAATAGATATAATTGATAATCTTTCTTTATACCAAATAGATAACTTATTAAAAGAATCATTAAGGTAATAATCGATATTTTGCCTCTTATACTGATTAAAAAGATATATATGATACAAGATAACACTTTCATTACTAATAAATAAATCGGTAATAATAAAGGACACACAAAGCTGAATAAAGAAATAATAAATATAAATATTCTAATATTTAAGTACCAATTATAAACAAGACAGCTCAAGATGTTTACTTGGCCGAAGAAAAAAGATTGAACTAAGCCTATTAAAAACTTACTCTTATAATAATTGCTCTTATAAATAAAAGAAAATATAAGCGTCAACAATATTGAATAATTAAGAAATAAATTTATATCTATTAACGTTATTACAATTATCTTAATCGATAGATTATTTATATTGTCTACTTCAAAGAAAGATAGTATAAAATCAATAATTAAGAATAATAATTTAAGTTCAAAGTCAAAGAACATCGAATAGATAAACAATAAAAATAATGATAAATATTTATTCTTATCAAAGATTTTTCTTAATAAGAAATACAAGCCAAAACCATAACCGATATTAAACAATAAATCATTATCACTCACAAAATCATTGAATAAGATCTTCTTAAACAAATTGCTTGCATCCTTATCAAAACTATTTAAATGATTCAAAGACATTTTATAAGGTGTGTTTTTAAACACCTTATCCTTGAACACAAAATCACCTACTGAATAATCCAAATTGGTAAACTCAGTATTATTGATAATAGCGATATCATCCTTTACTCTACTCACATAACCTATGGCAGGTAGGTTTATATGAACAAGAGAAATAGCCAAAAGTACAATTAAGACCAAGCTCTCTTTCTTATCTAAGATAAATAAAAGAAGAATACTGATAAGAAAAATAAAGATATTTTTAAAATAGATATTTAAAAAGAAAATAATTGTAAGCCTAAATAGTAATATATTCTTTAAGCTTTGCATACTTCTTATCCCCTATTCCCTTTACCTTCTTAATATCTTCTAAACTCCAAAAAGACCCATAGGTATTACGATATTCAATAATTTTTTCAGCAGTCTTAGGCCCAATGCCTGGTAAAGTAATTAATTCCTCATAAGTAGCCTTATTAATAGAAATCTTTCCGGTATTATCATTAATATCTACTTCTTGATTTTCATATAAGATAGCCTCATCAGCCACATTACTAGAAGCATCTAAATCATTTTCTTCTTTTAATTCCTTAAAAGTAGTGCCAACATCAACAGAGTACTCTTGATCATTTACTTTAACCTTAATTTTCTTATCATCAATACTTTTAGAAACAAAGAAATTACTAAAAATGGAATAAATAAGTATCAAAATAAAGATACATAGTAATAAATATTTTTTAATCATCACTATATAATTGCCGCCAAAACTTAAAATTCCTACATTAAAAAAGCCTTTTTACAGGCTTTAATTGTTTTATAAAAGATTTTTGATAAATTATTGAACTTTAATAATCTTAACTTCGTAAGGAATCTTAGCATCAACCTTAACTGTACTACCAACTTTTTGGTTAATGATAGCTTCAGCAAGTGGAGTTACATTTGATAACTTACCATTTAAAGGATCAGCCTCAGTTGTACCAACAATTGTATATATATGCTTCTCTTTAGTATCTAATTCTTCAATTTCAACAGTGCTACCAAGTCTTACAAACTTTGTAGACTTAACTTCAGTGATAACTTCAGCATTTCTAATTGTATGTTCAAGTTCCTTAATTCTTGATTCAACTTGAGCTTGACGATCTCTAGCAGCATCATAATCAGCGTTTTCTGACAAGTCACCTTGAGCTCTAGCAGCCTTTAATTCTTCAATAACTTCATTTCTAGTAACATGAACTAATGTTTCTAATTCATTTTTTAAATCTTGTAAACCTTCTTCTGTGACATAAATTTTCTCGTCCATAATTTACCTCCGCGACAACTATTTTAACATAAGTCTAATTTAAAATACTATCTATCTTAGTAATCAATAAGTCAATACCAACCGAATTACCGCCACCCTCAGGAATAATAACATCAGCATATTTCTTAGAAGGTTCAATAAATTCATCATGCATAACCCTAACAGTAGCGCACCATTGATCAATGATATTATTGATATCTCTTCCTCTTTCATTGATATCCCTAACAAGTCTTCTAATAAAACGAATATCATTAGGCGTATCCACAAAAACCTTAATATCTAATAAATCTCTGATTTCCTTTTCTTCTAAGACAAATAAACCTTCAATGATAATAACATCCTTTGGCTCTACAATCTCTGTCTTATCACTACGATTATGAACTGTATAATCATATGTAGGCTTTTCTACAATACGACCCGCAATCAATTCTTGAATCTGAAAACGCATTAATTCATGGTCAAAAGCCAAAGGATGATCATAGTTAGTCTTCTTTCTATCCTCAAAAGACAAATCAGATTGATCCTTATAGTAATCATCTTCCTTAATAATGCCAATCGAATTAGTATCCTTAAAAGTATCAATAATCTTTTGAGCAATCGTAGTCTTACCACTAGCACTGCCACCGGCAATACCAATAATAACTGGCTTATTTAGTAACATGATAAATACTCCTTCTGATTAGCTAATTGTTCACCATAAGTCTTGGCAAAAATAGTGCCACCATTACCACACACATCTCCAATAAAGAAGAAATAATCACTATCAACAGGATTTAACACTGCAAGTAATGCATCCTTACCCGGATTACAAATAGCACCAGGAGGAAAACCCATAATTTGATAAGTATTGTAAGGATCACTAGAATCCTGAATTACCTCACACTTAGTCCAATCACCATTTAAGCCAATATCCAAGGCATAACATACAGTAACAGAACTTTGAAGTTGCATACCAGTAGCAAGTCTATTAAAGAATACACTAGCAACAAGTGGCATATCATTAGTATTACCTGTTTCTCTTTGAACAATTGAAGCTAAAGTAAATAATTCATGTACACTATATTGAGAAGCCATAAATGCTTCTTCATTTTCTTTATAAATCTTTAAAGTTGCATCCAATAGTTTTTCAGTAATATCTTCAATACTGCTATCTCTAAAGAATTCATAGGTATTAGGGAATAAATACCCTTCCAGCAAACATTTAACATCGCTATTAAACATATCACTAGTTAAAAACGGATAAGAACTCATCAAACTTCTAACATAAGTTTCATCATTCCACTTTGCCATGATATCTTCATAATTTAAATTAGTACTCTTACTAATTAAATCTGCATAATCTTTAGCTCTATAACCTTCAATAAATTTAATAGTTACCGTATCTTGAATCGCATTAGTACCATCAGATAAATACTTAACTACTTCCTCAAAAGAAAGACCATTATTGACTTCATAAGTACCAGCCTTAAAATTCAAATCCATCTTCTTAATTTTGGCATATAGATAATCGACATTGGCATTCTTAATAACATCCTGTTCATCTAAATATTGTAGAACTTGCTTGCCATACCAGTTATCTTCAATAGTAATCGTTTTAATTTGAGGATTATCAAAACCCTTGATGCTGGTATTGATTAAGGCAAATAAGCCACCAATACCTACGATAATCAGCAATAAAAGGACAACTATAAAAGTTGTCTGTTTTTTCTTAGAAGCTTTCATCTTCAATACCATCAAAACCATCGATAACTTCTTGAATCATCTCGAGTTCTGCTTCATCCTCAACTGGAGCGATATTACCATCTTCATCATATTTAAAGGCTAACAATTCTTCATCATTATCACCTTCATATACAACCGCATAGTTATCACCCACTTCTGGATCCTCATCATCTGAATTAAAAGTGAAAAGAATAGTAAATTCTCTCTCACGACCTTCATCATCAATAATTAAAATCTTGTTATCTTCCATTTTTTCTCCTTTTCTAAGGCAATCCTAAAAGTCTCTATAAAGAGACCAATGTTTATAACACCCAAGCCTTAATATCTATTTACTTTCAAGATAATATCTAACAAGTTCTTCAATAATTTCATATCTTTCAACTTGTTGGATAACACTACGGGCGTTATTATGGCTAGAAATATAAGCAGGGTCATTAGAAATCAAATAACCAGCAATTTGATCAACTGGATCATAACCTCTTTCAGTCAAAGAAGCAGATACATATTGAAGTAATTGCTTAAGATTAGCTCTCTTTAAATCATTTGAATTGAATAACATTGTGCTAGAAAAATCTTTTTCCATAAATACACCTTCTTTCTAAATTATTATATCAAGAAAAAGCTAGTTAATTCTTGACTCATTATAATATTTGAAAATATCGATATTCTTATAGAAATCTAAAGATGAATAAGTATGAAATATAGAAACAATAATGTCATTATAAACCACGTCCATAAGAAATAAGAAAGCTAAAGTAAAGGTTATGATGTTGAATACCTTCTTATTTATTCTTGTAGATAAAAAAATCAATAATGGATAAATAATATATATAAGCATCAAACCAGAAAACGCAAAAACCAATACACTTCTTAGACACACAAAGCCTTCAATATTGCCAAAGTTTAAAATTTCTGTATTATAATTCCAACCCCTTCTGCCATCAAAAATAATATACATGCCCTTTCCCGCCAAATATTCTAGAAGTCCACAAGATAATCCTGCAATTAAAAATACTTTTAAAGGACTTCCCTTATACCTATGACATAACAAATATATAAGTAAGGAACCTATACCATAAATCTCAATCCAAGGCCCAAAACAAGAGCCTCTTTTACATAATGCATTATTATTTAAAAGATAGAATAATGTTTCATAAATAGCACCATAGATACCACCTACTACAGTCAAAGCACATAAAAGCGAAATAAAGGTTGAATTATCAACCTTTATCTCATCATTTAAATATTTATTATAGAAGTTCTTCATTACTTAATTTTAGCTTCAATTGTAGCTAAAATGCTATCGATTTGACCATTATCAACACCACCTGATTGTGCCAAATCCTTCTTACCGCCGCCTTTGCCTTCACATAAAGAAGCAGCTTCCTTAACTAAACAACCTGCATCTAAGCCCTTTTCGCTAGCCTTATTACCTAATGCACATACAAATGAATACTTACCATTTGCCACATTGCCGATAAAGACAGCACCACCATCAAGCTTATTCTTAATCGCATTAGCATAATCCTTTAAGTTATATTGAAGATCATTAGTCTTTAAGACAACATACTTAACATTTTCACCCTTAGCCTTTGAAGCAGCTACATCACTATCAAGATTTAATACTCTTAATAATAATTGAGCCTTTTCATTCTCTAAGCTAGAAATGTTTTGTTTCATTTGATCAACACGACCTGGAATCATATCACTATTCTTAAGCTTTAAGTTATCTCTTAAATCATTCAATTTAACTTCATTAGCCTTTAAAGCCTTATAAGCTTCCATCTTAGTAACGCATTCAATTCTTCTTACACCAGAACCAATAGATTCTTCAGAAACAATCTTGAAACAACCTAAGTCAGCAGTATTAGATGCGTGAGTACCACCACAGAATTCCTTAGAAGGACCCATAGTTACAACTCTAACTGTATCGCCATACTTTTCATCAAACAAAGCAGTAGCACCAGTCTTCTTTGCTTCATCAATGCTCATTACTTCAGTTACTACAGGATAAGCATCATTAATATGTTCATTAACGATTCTTTCAACTTCATTTAGTTGTTCTTCAGTTGGCTTTTCAAAATGTGTAAAGTCAAATCTTGCATATTCTGGACAGTTATAAGAACCAGCTTGGGCAATATGATCACCCAACACTTCTCTTAAAGCTTCTTGTAGTAAGTGTAAACTTGAGTGATTAGCACGAGTCAATTGACGCTTAGCATAATCATATTCACCAGTTAGCACATCACCAACTCTAATAGTACCTTCTACATTCTCTAAATGATGTAAAGCTTGCTTATGAGGTGCCTTAATAACATTTGTCACATCAGCCTTAAATGTATCATTGTATACCTTACCAGTATCAGCACATTGACCACCACTTTCAGCATAGAAACAAGTCTTAGAAAGGATTAAATCACCTTCACCACTTAATTCATCAACCTTAACACCATCCTTGAATAAACCAATAACAGTACCTTCTGACTTAGAATCTGTATAACCAGTGAATTCACTTACTTCTGTAAAATCCATTAAATCCTTTGATTGAGAATGCATTGATTGTTCATTACTTCTAGCAGCTCTAGCTCTTTCCTTTTGAGCTTGCATAGCTTTTTCAAAACCTTCTACATCAACCTCATAACCCTTTTCATGAGCTATTTCTTCAGTTAATTCTTTTGGATAGCCATAAGTATCATATAACTTAAATACTACTTCACCAGGTAATAACTTTGTATCAGCATGCTTATTCAAAGCTTCATTTAATAATGATTCGCCATTATTTAATGTCTTATGGAAAGATTCTTCTTCATTTAAAACAAGTTTAGAAACTAGAGTAACCTTTTCTTGAACATATGGATAATAAGCTTTCATATTATCAGCACAAACCTTTACTAGGTTGTACATGAAAGGACCTTCAATTCCAAGTTTAATACCATATCTAACAGCTCTTCTAAGAACTCTTCTTAAAACATAGCCTCTTCCTTCATTTGAAAACATTGCGCCATCTGCTAACGCAAAAGTTACCGTTCTAATATGGTCAGCGATAACTCTATAAGCCATCTTATATTCAGGTTCATCATATGTATGCTTAGCATACTTTTCAGCTGCATGAATAATAGGCAAGAACAAGTCAGTATCGAAGTTTGTTTCACCATCTTGTAAGAAACATACAAGACGCTCTAACCCCATACCTGTATCTATATTCTTTTGAGGTAGCTCCTTGTATTCACTTCTAGCAACCTCACCAGGTCTACAATCAAATTGAGAGAATACAATGTTCCAAAGCTCAACATATCGATCATTTTCTCTGTCTTCAAAAAATAATTTCTCACCAATACCCTCAGGATCATACTTCTCACCACGGTCATAGTATAGTTCTGAGTCAGGGCCACCAGGTCCTCTACCAATTTCCCAGAAGTTATCGGAATTTCTAGAAATATGAGACTCAATCATACCAGCCTTAACCCATAAATCATATGCATCTTGGTCATCTGGATAAACAGTTACATATAAACGTTTAGGATCCATGCCAATCCACTCTTCACTTGTCAAAAATTCCCATGCCCAAGGAATAGCTTGTTCCTTAAAGTAATCACCAATAGAAAAGTTACCCAACATCTCAAAGAAAGTATGGTGACGAGCAGTTCTACCTACATTCTCAATATCATTTGTACGAATACACTTTTGAGCATTCGCGATACGAGGACAAGCAGGCTTAGCAGTTCCATCAAAGTATTGTTTTAGAGTTGAAACACCTGCATTGATCCAAAGTAAAGTTGGATCATTATGAGGAATCAAACTTGCACTTGGTTCAATCATAAAACCCTTTGACTTGAAGAAGTCTAGAAACATTTGTCTTACTTCATTACCAGATAGATTTTTCATTAATTTTCCTCCAAAAATAAAAAAAGCGCCATCTAAGGACGCAAAATACGTGGTACCACCTTAGTTCTTGGAAAAATAACCAAGCACTTAAATCGATAACGGCGATAACCGCTGAGTATTAATCAGAATACTGAAGTAGCTTCATTTAATTATTTAAGCTTTCACCATATTGCTTAATCTCTAAATTCAATTAAATTACTTATCTTCAAGCACTATCATAACATACTTTTAAGGCGCATTATTAAAGATGTTTTACGTTTTGGTAACTTTTTGTTGGCAGAAGCCAAAAATAAATCCTTATCACCAATTAAAACTAACTTATTACGAGCTCTAGAAATAGCTGTATAAATTAATTTCTTATATAACATATGAGTCTGGCTTTGATCAAAGATAAAATAAACATATGGATATTCACTACCCTGGGCCTTATGAACAGACATGGCATAAGCTAGAGTAATATCAGCTAAATCATTAAAGTTATAGAAAACATCAACACTACCATATTTGACATAAAAATATTTCTCTTCTTCATTGATTTCATCTAAAACACCAATATCACCATTGTAGACATCATCAGTTGGCCTATTCTTTAATTCAAGTATCTTATCATTTTCTCTAAAAGTAATATTATTCACCTTCTTTTCTTTTAAGGAAATACTTGCTGGATTAAAGGCACCTTGTAAGATATTATTCAAGTTATCAATCCCATTAACACCCTTATACATCGTTGATAAAACTTGGAAGTTATCTAAACCCAACATATTGTTTTCATCTAAATCATTCTTAATTAAATCAATGATTTCTTTTTGATTAATCTTATTAATATCATAAAAACTTATATCATTTTGATACTTATTAAAGTCAACACATTCATTTACGATATCATTTGCCAAAGAGATAATATCACTACCACTTTTTTGTCTATGATTACATTTTAAATAACTAATCTTAAAATTATTTGATTCAATCAAATCACTTAAAACATCACCCTGTCTAATCGAAGGCAATTGGTCATTATCACCAATAATACATATCTTTTTAACATAACTACAGGCTCTTAATAAAGACGCAAATAAAGAATTATCAACCATTGAAAACTCATCGATGATTAGACAATCATAAAGAATCGGATTATCTAAATTATTAGTAAAAGAATTATCTTCCTTGTTCCATTTTAAAAGAGAATGAATAGTCTTAGACTCGACATCTGATAATTCATTGATCCTCTTACTAGCCCTACCAGTTGGAGCTACCACGATGATATTTTGATAAGGAAAATGTGACTTAAAGATATTAACTAAACATTTAATAATAGTAGTTTTACCCGTACCAGGACCACCTATAATCATTGACATCTTTTCATTAAAGAAATTTTTAATCGCTTCTTTTTGATAATCATCAAACTTAATACCATTAATGTTTTCATTTTCCTCTATTGATTCATCCAACAAAACACTTTCAACATCTGTGTCTTCACCAAAATGATTCAAATAAGACGCAATAAACTTCTCATCCTCATAATCACTTCTTAGATAATATCTTTCTTCTTCTTTAACCAATAATCCCTTAGACAATAATTCTTCTAATACACCATCGCCATCACCATAATAACGAGCATAAGTACTTAAAAATTCATCCTTATATAGATAAATATCGCCTTTTCTAAAACTTACTTCCTTGAATACATAAACAAGATAAGCTTCCTTAAATTTACTTTCCTTATCTTCTACTTCCACATTCTTGAAACAATTCACAATCTTTGAAAAAGATATCCCATAGATATCATAATAGATTTGATAAGGATTCTCTTTTAACACTAAAGCTGTATGTTCTTTGTATTCATTCTTAATACGATTGGCTTCCATCGTTGAAAAACCTGCTGATATTAAGCCAAAGACTATATCATCAGCTTCTTGTCCAAACGATTCAAGTCCAGCTTCAAGACCCTTTAATTGAGCACTTGTTAAGCCAATCCTACCTAATTCACTCGTATCACTTTTAAGAATCTTTAAAGTATCATCACCATAATAGTTATAAATCTTTTCAGCAGCCCTTTTACCTATTCCCTTAAAAGTAGAACTTGATAAGAATTTAATGATTTCTTCTTTTTTAGAAGGGACATATTTAGTAACTGTTGTTAAGACAAATTGATAACCATACTTAGGATGTTCATCAAAGTAACCACTGATTGTATATTTAGCATAAGGCTCATAATCAAAAGAAGGCCCGGTTACCGTGATCATTCCTTTATCAAGAGGCTCGAATCTAGTCACCATATAATTTGAGGCCTTATAAATAGTTCGTATAAAAATTCCGTCTAAACTTACTGTTTCTTTCATTTCTTAAAAACTAATGAATCAAGATATTCATTGACATCCCGTCCATCAATAAAGACTTTATCGATCGTGCCGCCACCTAGCATTTCATCATTCAAATAGAAAACAGCTTCCTGACCTGGGGCAACAGCCTTAATCTTTTGCGGATAATACAACATAGCCTCCGTATCTGAAATCTTCTTGATAGTTACCTTATTATCGGGTTGACGATAACGGAATTTACAGCCAATTTCACTTGCCTCAGTTGGCAAATCATTGATCCAGTTAATGCCTGAAATATAAGCACTATCAGAATATAAATAATGTTCATTCTTAATAGAAGTTAGATATAGAAGATTATGTTCAATATTCTTACCTACACAGAAATATGGTCCTCTATTACCTCCAACGCCAAAGCCCTTTCTTTGACCTACGGTATAGTAATAGACGCCATTATGATCACCAATTTCTTCTAGAGTATCAATGTCAATAATCTTACCAGGTTTCATTGGAATATAGTTAGATAAGAACTTACGGAAGTCTCTTTCACCAATAAAACATATTCCTGTTGAATCCTTCTTCTTCGCAATGCTTAATTTTAATTCTTCAGCTAATTCCCTAACTCTATGTTTATCAATATCACCAAGTGGAAATAAGCATTTATCTAAAGCTTTCTTACTTACTTGAGCTAAGAAATAAGATTGATCCTTATTAAGATCACTAGCCTTATAATATCTTCTTATAGGCCCATCAGCCGCCTTAATATAGTGGCCTGTGGCAATCATATCAAAGCCCTGTTCCATCGCAAAATCAAGGAAACAATCAAATTTAATATATTTGTTACATAAAATATCAGGATTAGGTGTTCTACCCTTCTTATATTCTTCCACAAAGAATTTAAACACATTATCCCAATATTCTTTAATATAATCTTTTCTTAAAAGTTCTAAACCAAGGGCATCCGCAACACTTTTAGCATCGTTATAATCTTGTTCCTGAGGACAGATATCATTGTTTAAAGTGTTATTACCTAAAGTATCATTATTTAATGCGGAATCCCAGTTTCGCATAAAACAACACTTTACATCAAATCCTTGTTTCTTTAATTCATAAGCGGCAATAGCTGAATCGACTCCGCCTGATAATCCTACTAATACTTTCATCTACTACTCTTCTTCTCTTAAATAACCACATGTAGGATAATGAGGACAACTCTTATCACATACAACTAACTTTCTTAATTCACTTGGCACAAACGCATCGATTTCTTCTTCATCATAACCAACTTGCATATTCTTATCAGAAATAATAATTGGTCTTCTTAATACACTTGGATTCTCTACAATAAATTTACATAAATCATCGGTAGAAAAACTATCTAAATCGATATTATTATCTCTAATAATCTTAGATCTCTTAGAAATCAAATCATCAGTACCATTTTCAGTTCTACTTAATAAATATTTGATTTCCTTATCATTTAATAAAGTATTAAATATATTCTTTTCAATATACTTAATATTACGATCCTTTAACCAAGTTTTAACCTTACGACATGAAGCGCAACCATGCGATGTATATATAACAATCATAACTATATTTTAAGAAAATTGATTAATAAGCTCAATACCTTATAGTTATTTATTGTTTATTGTGCTATATTGAAATCAGTAGTTTATAAAAACATTAAAAAAGAGAGTCATGTAAGCTGAAAATTGACAATGTCTTATAAATGAACTGGATATCGTATTACGGCGTTAACGTATTAAGAAGTAATTTGGGTGGCACCACGGAAATCTTTCGTCCCATGAGGTGCTTTTTTTATTTTTAGGAGGAAATTTATGAAAAGAATGTTATCAGGCATTAAGCCAACAGGACAACTAACTCTAGGTAACTATATTGGAGCCTTAAGAAACTTTGTTAAGTATCAAGATGACTATGAGATGATTGTCTTTATCGCTAACTTACACTGTATCACTGAGTATCAAGAACCAGAACAATTAAAGAAGAATTTAACCGATGCGGTAGCTTTATATTTAGCTTGTGGTCTAGATCCTGAAAAAGCTACTATCTTCTTACAAACAGATGTTCACCAACATGCAGAACTTGGCTATATCATGGCATGTAACACTTATCTAGGTGAACTTAATAGAATGACTCAATTCAAAGATAAGACAGCTAAGGGTGAAAAGAATCTTACTGCTGGTCTATATACTTATCCATGTCTTATGGCCGCAGATATTCTTTTATATAATGCTGACTATGTTCCCGTTGGTGAAGACCAGAAACAACATGTTGAACTTACAAGAGACTTAGCAATCCGCTTCAACAACAAATATTCTAAGACTTTCACAGTACCTGAACCTCTTGTAGCTAAGGTCGGTGCTCGTATCATGTCTTTACAAGATCCAAGTAAGAAGATGTCTAAGTCAGATGAAACAAATAAGGGCTGTATCTATTTATTAGATGATTTAAAGGTCGCAAGAAAAAAGATTATGTCAGCAGTAACCGATTCAGTTGGTATTATTCAATTAGATAAGGAAAACCAACCTGGTCTATATAACTTAATTGAAATCGCTTCATCATTAACTAATCGTTCGATGGAAGATATCGTCGAAGAATTCCATGATCAGGGTTATGGCAAACTTAAAGGTTATGTAGCTGATGTAGTATGTGCAGAACTTGAAAAGATTCAAGCTAGATACAATGAAATCTTAGCTTCTCATACACTTGAAAAAGTATTGGAAGAAGGTGCTAAAAAGGCCGAAAAGATTGCACATGAAACGCTTGAAGCTGTTAAGAAACAAGTAGGTTTAGAAATTAAATATTAA
Source organism: uncultured Erysipelotrichaceae bacterium (assembly GCA_934675465.1). Classification (GTDB taxonomy): domain Bacteria; phylum Bacillota_I; class Bacilli_A; order Erysipelotrichales; family Erysipelotrichaceae; genus Colivicinus. Next base: position 16,811 of record CAKUQM010000024.1, read on the forward strand.
ACAAAAAGTAAGAGCTTTTTAATTTAATCTAATGGTTTTTGGTAGTAATTACCAAATATTGCCTCTGACTTTTGAACATTGATAAAGGCATGAGGATCGGTATCTAAGACAATCTTTACAACATCTTTAGCCTGGAAAGAATTAACAATTGAATAAAGAATAGTTGTATCTTGTTTAGAATAGAAACCAGTGGCATGGATCTCGGTAATACCATGTCTAATACTCTTTAAGATGGCATTAGATACTTCATCTGGATACTTAGTAACGATAGTAAGTGTCTTATGGGTATATCTTTTATGAAAAGACTTAATTACTTGTGTACTTGTAAATTGGAAGATGATTGAATATAGGGCTCTATCCCAACCATAAATCAAACCAGCCATCAATAAGATGACTATATTAACCCCAAAGATGTAGTTCCATACATCTTTTTTATATTTAGTCGCAAAGAAGACGCTGACAAAGTCAAAACCAGCCGTTGAAAAATTATTAGATAAGGCAAGACCTACACCCAAACCATTAATCAAACCGCCAAATATTGCCATTAAAATTTCTTCATTGATAAAAATAATTTGTTTAAAGAAAGAAGTAAAGAAAGATACCATTAAGAATTGAATAGTTGAATAAATAGTAAACTTTCTACCTAATTTAGTAAACACGAAAATTACTACAATAAAGTTTAAAGTTAAATATAAAATTGAATAAGAAATATTAATATGAAAGAAGTCACCCAATAAGTCGGATGTAATACGTGATATTCCAGAGAAGCCACTTGGATACAACTTAGCCGGAATCGAAAAGTTCGCAATACCAAAAGAATAAACCAAGGCACTAACGATGGACATTATAAATAGCTGTTTATCAAAATATTTCTTAATCATTTTCAATATCTCCCTTTTCAATTGCCGCAAAACGCTTAATTATCTTATTTTCAGTCACAAACATCTTCTCAAAATCAGGAATTATTCGCTCAAAATCCCTTTGAAGAGTCTCACTTCTATCTTTGAGTCTTGTAAACTCTATTGATAAATCTAATAATAATCTCTCGATTTCTTTAGCCTTCTCATTTTTCTTAATGCCTAAATAAATACTCTTAATAGCCGTTATATAGGCCATTAATGTAGTCGGCGAGACAACATAAACCTTCAATTCATAAGCCTTATCAATTAATTCAGGGAAGTTTCCATAAATCTCCGAGAAAATAGCTTCCGATGGTACAAACATATAAGCCATAGGAGCAGTGGTTCCAGGTATTATATATTTGGAGCTAATATCATTTAAATGCTTACTGACATCCACCTTAAAACTATTCTTGGCCTTATCTTTTTCTGTTTGTGATAAATCCTTATCATATATTCTTCGATAATTCTCTAGTGGAAACTTGGAGTCGATACAAATATCTTCTAAAGAACCAAAACCATGAACCAGGGCATCTACCCTACTACCATTAGGCAGTGTTACTTGTTTATCATAGAAATGCTTATCACTTCCAAAGGCTTGTTCAAGAATACTATATAATTCAACCTCACCATAGGTACCACGAGTCTTCTTATCAACCATCACATCCTTTAAAGAAATAATATTAGTAGATAAGTCATCTAAGGCCTTTTGATTATCATCAATCTTAATAAGCCTTTCATTTATTTGATTAAAAGTATTATTAGTTATCTCACTTGTCTTAATAATATTATTAGTAAGATGTTCCTCAATTTGTAGTAAACGATCAGTTGTACTATCTTTTACATTATTAATTTGATTAGTAATGATTAAAAGATCATCTCTTAAATGATCATTTCTCTTATTATTCTTTAAAAGATAAAAAATTATCGCAAATACTGCTGCTAGTAAAAATATAACTAAAATTAGTAATAATATCGTTATGGTATCCATTATTCCTCATCATTTTCACTATATCTTTTGAACAATTCAAAATTACCCCTTGCCGTACCTGTTAAATGAGATGAAAAAATCATACCCAATCCAACCTTCAACATGAATAGGCACATAATAATCAAGACAAGAAGTGATAGCGTTTCATTAAGATTCTTTATCATCGTGTAACCTATTATACAATCTTTCAGCCACCTTGGCATTTAAAACTGTTTTAAATTCTTCAAGAGATTGTTCCCTTAAGTTAGAGATAGTCTTATACTTCTTTAAAAGTTTCAATCTAGTTTTAGGACCCAGTCCTTCTATATCATCTAAAATAGACTTATAAGTATTCTTATTACGTAATTTCTTATGATAAGTAATCGCAAAACGATGGACCTCATCTTGAGCATTTGCCAAAAAGAAGAAGACATTACTATCAGGACTGATATCAATCTTTTCATAATTTGAGTTCATCAAATAAGCGGTATTATGACTATCATCCTTACCTAAGCCACATAAAGTAATATCTAAGTCTAAAGAATCTAAAATCTCTTTAGCGGCCTCAATTTGAATCATCGCCCCATCGACAATAATCAAATCAGGTCTTTCTAAATCATCCTTTAAGACCCTAAAGTATCTACGATAGATTACTTCTTTCATTGACTTTAAGTCATCAGCACCTTCTTCTAGCTTAAATAATCGATAATCTTTTTTAGAAGGCTTAAAGTTTTTATAAACAACCATGGCCGCTACTGTATTAGTACCTGCTAAATGAGAATTATCAAATAGTTCAATTCTATTTATTTTCTTATTAAAAATACGTTCAAATTCTTTACTAATGCTATCATAATAGACTTCCTTAGAAGTTAAGATAGCCTTGTTTTGTCTTAAAGCTTCTTCACTATTACTCAAGGCACGCTGTAATAACTGATTACGCTTACCCTTTGTAACACTTAATACTTCTATCCCATCTAAGCCTTGTAAATAGCCTAATAAGTTTTCAGGAACATATAAGGTCTTGACCGTCTGATTAATCTGATAATATTGATAAATATAACTAGATACATAGTTTTCAGGGTCACCGACAAGATAATCCAGCATCTTATCGCTACCTAAAAGAATACCATTTCTGATATTTAAACCGGTTATCGCAATATAACCATCTAAGACAAAATAATTAAAGACATCAAAGCTTTCTTTTTCATGAAGTTCAATAACTTGTTTACTAGTAGATACGTTAATATCATTAATTAAATCACGATAGATAATGGCGCTCTTAAAATCTAATTGTTCACTTGCCTTTTCCATCTTCTCTTTTAAGTCTTTAATGATATCTTTAGTATCACCTTGAAGAAAAGAAATGATATCTTTTTTAGTCTTTAAACAAGCTTCTCTATCATAATCTTTAACACAATAACCAAGACATTGATTAATGTGATAATAAAGACATAATTCATTGCCTAGATTCTTACACTTTCTAGTTGGATATAATCTATTAATCAAAGCCACTGTATTTCTAGCTGCTCCAATATCAGGATAAGGGCCAAATAATCTACCCTTATATTTACGATTATTCTTCTTAAGTCTAATTACTTCAACACAAGGTATATCACCATCTTTTAAAAGAATATAAGGATATGACTTATCATCCTTAAAGACAATATTGTAGTAAGGATCATACTTCTTGATTAAGTTATATTCTAGTATCAAAGCTTCCTTCTCACTATTAACGACAATATAGTCAAAATCAACGATATTCTTAACTAACTTTGTAGTCTTATAATCATGGGCACCCCTAAAATAAGAATTCACCCGATTCTTTAAATTAATAGCTTTTCCGACATAGATAACCTTGCCATCCTTGTCTTTCATCAAATAACAACCAGGCTTTAGAGGTAAGGTCTTTAATTTATCCTTAATATCCATTATTTCTTAAACTTAACGATAGTGACATTACCACCACCATCATATATATCGCCATTGCCAAATTCTTTAACAATCTTATTCTTCTTAAGATGCTCACGAATACCATTTCTAAGTTGTCCCGTACCCGCACCATGAATTACCTTAACTTCACTTAAACCAGAGCCAAAGGCACTATCTAAATATGGATCAAGTAAAGTGAGAGCATCTTCAACTCTTTCACCCACCAAGTTGATTTCTCTTTTTACTCTTTCCATTCTCTGTCTTGGTACATATTCTTTCTTAACTTGTTTCTTAGGCAACTTAGTTAGATTATTAGTCTTAGTCTTAATAATCATGCCTCTGACATTGACACTTACATTTTTACCATTCAATTCAACAATATCACCAACACCATTAGATTCACCGATTCTTACAAGATCACCAACTTCAAAAACTATTGGTTTCTTTTCAACCTTTATAGTATTCTTCTTTAAATTACTGATCTCATGAATAACTTTTTCATCTTCCTTATCCTTGATACTTTCTAACTTATCATAAGCTTCTTCCTCTATCTTTTCGATATAGTCGTTTAATTCCTTATGATACTTTTCTCTTATAACATCCTTTTCTTTATCGAATTCAGCTATTTTAGTATCAAGCTCCACCTGTAACAATCTATTCTTTTCTAGTTCTTCACTTAAAGACTTCTTAATAGATTCATTCTCCGCTATTTCCTTAGCCAATCTTTCGATTAATTCTTCTTGTTTAGATTGATTAATCTTTAAATAATCCTTGGCATCCTCAATCAGTCTTTGATTATCAAAATAACGTGAGGCAATATCTATCGCATTAGAGACACCAATAGAATTTTCAATATACTTATAAGTTGGCTTTAACTTTTCCATATCAAAACCAACTGAACTTAATAAGATAGATTCTTCATTATAGGCAAACTCCTTAATATCATCATAGTGGGTTGTAATAACAAAGTAAGCCTTAGATCTTAAAATTTCTTTTAAAATAGCTAAAGAGATAGCTTGAGCTTCTTTTGGATCGGTACCTGAAATAAGTTCATCAATCAAGATTAAAGAATTTTCATTGGCTCTATTTAAAATATTATTAATATTAGAAATATGAGCACTAAAAGTACTTAGGGCATTAGTGATTGATTGATTATCATCGATATCAATATAGACATTTTCATAGAAAGGTATATCAGCCTTACTAGCTAGTACAGGAATACCTAGATATGACATTAAAACAGATAGGCCAATTAACTTTAATCCAACGGTCTTACCACCAGTATTGGTACCAGATATTACAATTCCTCTATATGGATTACTTAAAGTATAAGTATTTAAGACCACTTTCTCTGAATCAATTAGAGGATGAGCTATATCTTTGATATAAAGATTATGATCATAATTGATGCTAGCTACACAACCTGAATTATAAAAACCATATTCAGCCTTAGCGAAGATCACATCTAATTTAACTAATGAATCAAAATTTAATTGATATAAAGAAGCTACCCTACCTACAAAATAAGATACTTCTCTTAAGATTCTATTAACTTCTTCTAACTTTTCATTTTCTAAAGCAAGAGTCTTATTATTTAATTCGACAAATTCTTCAGGTTCTACATAAGTGGCTAAGCCTGAGGCACTAGTACCATATTGGAAGCCTTTTAATTTATGTTTATCTGAATTCTTTAATAAGAAAGCAATTCTATCGTTTCTAGTAAAAACATTATTCTCTTGTAAAGAAGAAGAATGCTTTGTCACAAATGTAGCACAAGCACTTCTAATGTGATCACTGTTTCTGTTAATTGATTCAAAGATAGACTTAAGCTTAGGACTAGCGTCTTCTTTGATGTTGCCATTAACATCTACTACTTTATCAATTCTCTTGATTAAGTTTTCATCAATGAATAAAGATTCACTATAACCTTTAATATTTAAGTCATCATCAAGACTACTCATTCTATTTTTGATTCTTAGGCAATGATTAGAGAATGTTAAAACATTGGCTAACTCATAACCATCTAAACAAATATCTTTAGAAGCTTTAGCTAAAATATCACCAATATCAACAATACCATCGAATGATAGATTGAAGTCTTTCTTTAATAGATTTAAAGCTTCTTCGCTGTCTTTTAATTTTGCCTTGATTACTAAGGGATTAAAGATAATATCTTCATTTTGAATATAATCACTTGCTTGTTTAATACTAGTATATTGGCAAACTAAATCTTTAACCTTATCTAAGTCTAAATGATTATAATTATTCATCAAAAACACCTTGTTCTTCTAACCACTTATCAAAAGCCATTCTTGTCTTATCAATATCAAAGTCTTTGAATTCATTTTCAAACTTAAAGTGATCCATTGAATATTCTAAAGCCTTGTAAGATAAACCATTAATAGTCTTTAAATATGTTTTCTCTTTTACTTCATTTCCATTTTTAAATAGTGGTGTATTTAGTAACATACAGAACAATAAAACCACAATAGTCGCATTAACAATGCCCATTAAGGCACCACCAATATCATTGACAAAACCAATCAATGGAATCTTTGAGACAAAGCCAAATAAAGGTTTGATAATTAGATAAAGTAGTTTTAATAAGATAAAGACTACTATCATATAGATAAAAGTATCCATTAAAATATTTAATTTTAAGGCCATATAGACTTCATCTAGTTTCACAATAGGAAAATGACTAGCTAGTATTGGGGCTAGGAAATAACCAATAAATAGAGCTAGTATGTTGTATGCCAAATCAACGATTTGTAAGATTAAACCATTCTTATATCCAATAACAATAAATGCTAGGTATAGGATAATTAAGGCTAGGTTTAAATATGTAAAATATGCACTTGAAATAACCATATCTATAGTATAAAGGATATTTTTGTTTGTGTTAAACTATTTATATGAACACATTTTCACTAAAATTACCAAAAGATAAGATTAATAAGATTAAAGAAACTTTTAAAGATGATATTAAACCATCTAAAAATGAATATATTGATACTTTTATAAGTAGAGAAGGCCTTACTATTTCTATTTATACTAATGATAAAGTAGTATTCCAAGGTAGTGATGCCCTTTTTTATGCTCAAGACTTTATTGAAAAGAAAGTATGTAGACAAGCGGGTTCTGATGAAGTGGGTACTGGAGACTTCTTTGGACCAGTTTGTGTTTGTGCTTGCATTGTAGAAGAAGATCAATTTCCTTTGTTAGATAAGTTACATATCACTGATAGTAAACAATTGACTGATGAACATATTATTAAAGTTGCACCTACTTTGATGAAAGAATTGAAGCATTCATTATTGATTCTAGAGAATAAACAATACAATACCGTTCATGATCATTATAATTTGAATGCGATTAAGGCTAAATTACATAATAAGGCTTATATCAATCTTTTAAAGAAAGGATATACCATTCCTAAGGCTGCCTATGTTGATCAATTTGCACCTGAGAATCTTTATTATTCATATTTAAGAGAAGACGCTGAAGTTTATCATGATTTAGTATTTGAAACTAAGGCTGAATCAAAATATCCTGCGGTTGCTGCTGCATCAGTAATCGCGAGATTCGCTTTTTTAACGAAGATGTCCGAAATGGAACGCAAATATAAGATGACTTTCCATAAGGGCGCTGATGAAAAAGTAGATAACGATGCCCTTATCTTTATCCAAAAGTATGGTAAGGATAGGCTTAATGAAGTAGCAAAGCTTCACTTTGCGAATTATAAGAAGATTGAGAATAAATAAGAGAATGCGCTATGTCATTCTCTTTTAAATATAGTTATTTTTGATTCAAAGTTGATATCTTGATATCCTTATCCAATTATTTGAAAAACCCATTAGATCCAATAGTTCTTCCCTAGAGACATGATGGTTTAGTTTAACAACATTTTCAATCTCCATAATTAGTTTTCTTTTAAAAGTTAAGAAGTCACCATTTGGCAAAAGATACCTAAATACAATTACTACCGCAAATAAATCTTGTTTCCCTTTTATATATTGATTGCCCTTATTAGGAAGTTTTAATTTTTCGTGTAATGATGTATCAGAAATAGAATCCACGGTTTTGTAAGAAAACAAACATTCGCCATGTGCACAAACATTCCTATATTTTGTTAGTACAGATAAAAAACTATCCATTTGATTTTGGTTTATATTATTGAAATGTTTACAAATTCTAGATTTAATTGATTGAGGTAATACAGTAAACATTTTGGATAAACTACCAAAAGTAAGAACATTAGTAGTTACCCAAAGTGGCAAATTGCCATAGGTATCTCGATAATAATTTATATAGTTATAATCTGTTGTATTGGTGGTTTTTTCTAGTATTACAACTAATTTGTTAATAACATTTTTATATTTTCTAGCTTTATTATAATTGTTAACGTTAAGATACTCATCTTGAGAAATTCCATAACATTCAACAAAATAATAAGAAATCAACGTCCTTAAATGTCTTTCAATTCGTAACAGATATCTCAAAAATAATTCTCTAAGTTTTTCATCAAAATAATAAAGATTAACTATTTCATCAAAAGTAGTTTCAGTTTTATAAATATTTGAATTTTGTTTCCTAAATAAATGTTTATAGCCTTCCATTAATGGAAAATACCCAATTCTAGATAAGATATCTTTAGCATTTTCTTTATCCACCACAGTAATATGTTTATGGTTTATTATTAAATCAACTTGTTCATCAAAAGTAACAAATTTCTTTTGTTCTTTCAAATCATTCTCCAACAAAAAAAGAGGGAGAAACCTTAGGCTCTCCCCCGCCTGTAGGCTTCGCAAGTTTCTACAGAACGATCACTAAAGATAGTCTAAAGTATTTAATACTGTTTGTCAAATTATTAAAATCTTTGTGTTAACATAGCTTAATTTAATATTCTCTATATCCACTACATCAACTTTTTCCAAGCAATTCTATCATGTCAAGAATATAAATCGCACGCTAACTATTTTTTGTCGTTATAAGCTTCAACTCCTAAAAGAGTTCGAATCTCATCTAAATCTGTTAACAATGGAGCAATTGATGATTTAATTTATTTTTTTGCATCTATAAGTATTTGGACTTCTTTTGGATCACTCAATACGATATTTGCAAAAAACTTTCCATTGCCATTCATTTGTCCTTTTTTCTAAGTTAAATATACAATAAACGTATTAAAAATTAATACTCAACAAACTTGACATAAAAATGCCACATCATCCACTATCAATCATTAAACAATGCATAAATCATCTAAACGACATCCGTTATTATCCCTGCTATACTTCTTTAATTATCAATCACAATAAGAACTAGCATTTCTATCTTTAACAAAAAACAATTATTTAAGATGTCGTCATCTCCTTTCATAATATAGTTGCCGATAAATGATAAAATTCCTACCCTAAATATTAAAAATTGAGTACTTAAGCACTCAATCATTTAACTCTCACAAACAATGGTAAACAAGAAGAATCTACTTTAGTATTTGTGATTACAACTTCCTTATCATCAATCAAATTAATATAAGTTCCATCATTTAATTCAGTCTTCATTTCATCTTTTAAGTCCAAGACATTATAGATACCATAATATTCTTCTTTTTCACTACATAAGGTCACATCAAAATAATCTTCATGTTCTCCTACATGACAATATGTTTCATCTTTAAAGATATCTAATTTTCTTAAAGAATTAAGTTTCTTAATTAGTTCAACATAAGTTTCATCATAATTAGACCAATCTAGCATATCCTTATCAAATAAAGTTGGCTTATGTTCGCACCACGCTTCCTGTCCTGCATAGACAAAAGGAACACCTCTTTGTAGATAAATGAAAGCTAAATAATTTAATACTTTATTCTTATTCTTCTTTAATAAAGTATAGATTCTTTCATTATCATGATTCTCTAGATATTTAACTTTTAGATTATTTAATTTAAACTCAGAATTTTGATAATTAATCATTCTGGCCAACATATTTAAATTCTTTTCATTAATAAAGGCATCATTAATAAAAGACTTAATATCATAGCTATACAACATATCAAAGGCTTCAAATAATTCGTAGTCAGTAAAGGCTTTAAAGCTAAGTTTTCTAATCGCCTCGATGAATTCAAATTCAACACTTTCACCAAGCCATACAAAGTCTTTATTAATCTTACTTATAGCTTCTTTTGCCTCTAACCAAAAGTCAGATGGAACAAGGGATGCAACATCACATCTAAAACCATCAACACCCTTATTAGCCCAAAATGACAACATCTTAATCATTTCTTCTCTTAAAGCTTTATTATCATAATTAAAGTCAATGACATCAGTCCAATCAGCTACACGATTGCCAAAATTGCCTTCATTATTTCGATAATAGAATTCAGGATTAGTCAAAGTAAAAACACAATCAGGAGAACTATGGTTAATGACAATATCAATCATTATCTTTAGATTATTATTGTGGCACTCTTTAACTAAATCATCAAAATCTTCCATATCACCATATTCTTCATTGATTTTATAATAATCACTAATGGCATAAGGTGAACCTAAAGTACCCTTTCTATTAACCTTACCAATCGGATGAATAGGACATAGATATAAATATTCAAAGCCCATATCGCTTATTCTTTTAATATCGTTAATTAAATCTTTAAACTTACCTTCACCCTTATAATTTCTGATAAATACTTGATAAATACTACTGTTTCTTAACATAAAATTTCCTCTATCTTTAATTAAAAAAGTTGTACACATTAAAATACATACAACTTTAACATCTTATTTATTCTTAAAAGTTACCTTGGCCATTAGAGTTCTTCTTAACCACAACGTCATGAGCACCACCCTCAACAATAGAAGTGCTTGATACAAGAGTTAAGCGAGCCTTATCTCTAAATTCAGTTAAGTTATTAGCACCACAGTTAGACATAGTTGACTTAATCTTAGCAGTAGTAACCCTAACATTATCTCTTAAATAACCGGCATAAGGTACATAAGAGTCAACACCTTCTTCAAAAGACATACCAGACTTTTGACCAACATCATATCTTTGCCAGTTTCTAGCACGATTTGAACCTTCACCCCAATATTCCTTATAGTAAGAACCATTTAACATAATCTTATTAGTTGGAGATTCTTCAAAACGAGAGAAGTATCTGCCTAACATTACAAAGTCAGCACCCATCGCAAGAGCTAACGAAATATGATGGTCATAAACGATACCACCATCTGAACATATTGGTACATAAATACCAGTTTCTTCAAAGTATGCATCTCTTGCCTTAGCAACCTCAATTACAGCTGTGGCTTGGCCTCTACCGATACCCTTAGTTTCTCTTGTGATACAGATAGAACCACCACCGATACCAATCTTAATGAAGTCAGCACCTGCATCAGCTAAGAAACGGAAACCATCTTCATCAACAATATTACCAGCACCAACTTTAACTCTACCATCATACTTTTCATGAATCCAAGCGATCGTATCCTTTTGGTATTCAGTAAAACCTTCTGAAGAGTCAATACATAAT
>CAKUQM010000025.1 GCA_934675465.1 uncultured Erysipelotrichaceae bacterium
GAAATACAATCAGTTATTAACTAAAGGTGACATTATCCCTTAATCAAGAAGTGACAAAATCGCTTAACCGCGACATAGAATGCGACGACCCTTGCGCAAATACAATGTTAGGTGTAAAGTATTACATTGTCTACAAAGAAGATGAACTACCTAAGGAATTAGAATTTGAATATGCTTATAATTTAGATTATTTAATGGTATATAAGAATATAAATTATAAGGGTTTTGGTTGTACAGCTAATCAATTAAAATACACAAAAGATTTTAATGATACAAAAGATTTCTATGACTATATCTTAGTAGATGATGAAACAATTGATATCTCTAAATATAAAAATATAAGTGAAGTTAAATTAAATATAGAGGAAAGATATAAGAATTATTTTAAGGCAAATGTTGATTTAGATAATGACAATATCTTATTAATACCTATTCCAAATAATAAGGGTTGGAATATTAAGGTTAATGGAGAAAAGGTTACACCAATATCTGTTAATGGTGGCTTTATAGGATTAGAACTTAATGCTGGTCATAATGATATAGAAATGAACTTTATGTCACCGTATTTTAAGACTGGTTTAATATTAAGTTGTATTGGACTTGTATCTTTTATCATTATTGTGAAGAAGGAAAAAGGTGGGAAGTCCTTATTGACATTTAAGTTTTGAAAGTTACCTGTCAAATTGACCTTATTTAGATAATGATAAATTATATGTATATATGACTATGGTAAGTTACAATTTTAATAGCCTTTAAGAAGAGTTACTTAAGATAAAAGGCACTCTGGCAGAAAATTATAATCATCGTTAAGCAATACCACAATGAAAAATGAACAATGATTTTCATAACTTTGATGAATGATAGTGAAAAATTTATAATGTGCTTGAGTTATAATAATTTGGATAAATTATCATCAAAGGAAAAAGAAATGAAGAAAATTATTAAGGAAAATATTGATATCTTATTATTTTCTATTGCGTTATTATTAATAGAATTATTATTGAGATTATATGTTGGTTTTGATTTAAGTAAACAACCATTCGTATTTGATTTAGCATACATCATATTATTTGATGGGTTGTTAATGTTGTTAAAATCTAAATCAAGAAGAATTGTTGAAATTATATTTATTTTGATTATATCCGTATATGGTTTTGCACAAGAGATTCATAATAATTTCTTTTCATCATTTTTTAGAATTAGTAAAATTAACATCCTTGGGGAGTTACCTCAAGTCGCAAAAGAGGTAGGGGCAAAAGTTGATTTTAAATCCTTTTTGATATTTTTAATACCGCTTATATTTTTAACTTTGATAATATTTTTTAAGAATGTAAATTATTCTTTCTCATATAAAAAACAATTAGTGATTGCTATCTCATGTATAGTAATGTTTAATCTAATAATTTTTGGAATGAATAAAAAATTAGAAAAAGAGATAATCAATGACGGTTGGAATAATTGGAATAATGATATGTATTTAAGAGAAACTATATCTTCAAGTAAACGATACTGTGATAGATTTGGCATTTATGATTACATATTTAATGATATTAAACACGAAATAAAGAAAAATGAAAATAATGTTTTGAGCATTGAAGATATCAATGAGATAGATGCTTATGTTGAAGAATCATATATAAATACAAATGTTAATAAATATACAGGTGTGTATAAGGATAAGAATCTTGTTTTGGTATTGGCTGAATCTTTAAACAATTTTCCAATTGACGAAGAGATAACACCTACTTTGTATAAAATGGTAAACGAAGGATTCTATTTTGATAATTACTATGCCCCTTTATATCAAGGTTCAACAAGTGATAGTGAATTTATAAGTCAAACTTCAATGTTACCATCGTTGGCTGGTGTAACGTGTTATACATATGGATCGAATGCTTATCCATATAGCTTAGCCAATCTATTCAAGAATAATAGATATAATGTTGATAGTTTTCATTCATCTTATGCATCATATTATAATAGAGAAACTTTTCATCAATCTTTAGGATTTGATACATTTTATGGTATTGAGACATTAAGCATTCCTTATCCACCTTATTTTCAAGTTGGGCAAAACTGGATAGAAGATTCCGTTTTAATGAACTATTCTTTAAATAGAACAAATACTGATGAAAAGTTTTATGACTTTATTATCAGTGCTAGTGGCCATATGCCTTATGTATATAGAGATGAGAATGATTACAATCTAAATGAATTAAATAATAATCCTAGATTTAGCGGATTATCTGAGGAGACAAAACATTATTTAGCGAGCCAAATGAATTTAGATAAAGGTCTTCAACAATTATTGATTGATTTGGAAGATAAAGGAATATTAAACGATACTATAATCGCTGTTTATGGCGATCATTATCCATACGGCATCACTGATGATAACGCAAAACAAGAGGTTATCTATAGTGGTGAATATGGCTATGAAAAATATAGAGTGCCGTTTATTATTTATGATGCAAGCGGGGCTACCGAGGCTCAAACCAACCATACTTTAGGTTCAACTTTTGATATTTATCCCACATTGTGTAATTTGTTTGGACTAGATTATACAAATGCTTTTGTAATGGGGAATGATTTATTGGGCGATAACAAACATGAAGTTCCTTTTATGGATGGAAGCATACTAACTGATGATTTTTACTATAATGCAGAAACTGGTGGTATAGATTTCTTTAATGGTGAAACAGAAAATTATAAAGAAATCATAAATAGCGTAAAGAAACGATTTGAAATTGGTAAAAAAGTGATTACTGGTGATTACTACGCTAGGAAACAAGACGAGGAATAATCAATAGGCTTTATTGATATAATATTTAAAGATGAAAAGATTGTCTGTTGTAGTTCCTGTATACAATGTTGAAAAGTACCTAGATAAGTGTCTAGATTCTTTAGTTAACCAAGAAATAGATGATTATGAAGTAATTGTAGTCAATGATGGAACTAAGGATAATAGCCAATTAATAATTGATAAATATGTTAAGGATTATCCTTTAATTGTTAAATCATATATTAAGGAAAATGGTGGGCTTAGTGATGCCAGAAACTATGGCATTAAATACGCCAGTGGTGAATATATAACATTCTTAGATAGTGATGATTATATTGAATATGATACTTATAAAAATATGCTGGATATAGCTTATAAGGGTAATCATGATTTGGTAGTAGCTGATCTTGAATATGTTTGGGAAGATAATTCGAAAGAACCTTTTATAAAAGAAGGGTTAAATAGAGTAAGTGATAATGATATTAAGAGTTTATTTTTATCACCATTGTTTTCTTGGAATAAGATGTATCGTAAATCATTATTTGATAAGCTTGAATGTAAGTATTCAGTAGGCCTATGGTATGAGGATATACCGGTTACTCTTAAGTTCTTTTCTAGTATTAAGAGCGTTGGCTGTTATAACAACGTTGGTTATCACTACCTACAAAGAAACACTTCAATACTTGGTTCTTCATATAATGATAAGATGTATGACATCTTCACAATATTTGATGGTGTAATAAAAGATTTTAAAGAAAGAAATAAGTATGAAGAATTCTACGATGAGTTGGAATATTTGTTTATAGAACATTTCTTAGTCTATGGTGCCTTTAGGTTTTTGAGAACAGAACATTATAAGGAACTGATGGAAAAAGCATTTGGTTTTGTGAAAGAATATTTCCCAGACTATATGCATAATAAATATATAAAGACTTTAGGTAAGAAGAATGTAATCTTCTTAAAAACCAATAATAAGGTCACGATGTCTTTTTGGCACAGGTATCTAACAAAATGAGTAAAGTAAGTATTATTGTCCCTATCTATAATGTAGAAAAATATGTAAGTAAGTGTCTTGACTCTCTTATAAGACAAGCTTTTTCTGATATCGAAATTTTAGCTGTTTCTGATGGTTCACCAGATAATAGTAAGGAAATTGTTTTGAAGTATGCTGAAAAAGATAAAAGAGTTAAGTTTATTGAAAAAGAAAATGGTGGCTATGGTAGTGTTCTAGAAACAGCTATAGCTAGTATTGAATCAGAATATTTCATGGTATGTGATCCTGATGATTGGCTAAGTGATGATGCGGTAGAAGTGTTGGTAAATACTTTAACTAAGAATGGTGTTGATATGGTTGTTGGTTGTAAGTATCTTGTTTATAACGACAACGAAGAAAAGGTTTATACTGATTCGGTAATTCATTCAGTAAATATCAATACTGAATTTGATAAGGTATATACTGATTTAACTAGTTTCTATTATCTAGATCCAAGTCCTCATGCCAAACTATACAAGACAAGTATTTGTAAGGGCATTAAATTACCTCATAAGGTAAGTTTTACTGACCTGTTGTTGTATACATATGCCTTAGAGAACGCAAATAGTGCAATCTATATTAAGGATGCTCTGTCTTATTATTTAATTGATAGACCAGGCAATAGTATGTCTACTTTTAAGGACAAGACTTTCTATGATCATTATGTAATTATGAGTGAGTTATTTAATTATGCTCATGATGGCAATAATAAGATGTTGTATGCAAGAACATATATTCAATTTAGATATGCCTTGAGTCAGTTGGTTGAACATGGTGCTGATAGTGCTAAGTTAAAGTATTTCAATGAATATTGGAATATATATAAGACTTTAATCAGACACAAGAAAGATGTTATGAATAATTATCCAAAAGATGGTACTTTATCTAAAATAAAATGTGCTTTCTTATTGAGTGGTTTATTTGAAAAAACAATGTTGAAAGATTTGATGGGGGCTAAATAAGGTGAAAGTAAGTGTAATAGTTCCTGTATATAATGTTGAAAAATATATTGAGAAGTGTCTTTTATCAATTCAGAATCAAACTTTTACTGATTTTGAATGCTTGGTAATCAATGATGGTACTAAGGATAATTCAATTGAAGTAGCTAAGAAGGCTGTTGGTAATGATCCACGTTTTAGATTCTTTGATAAGGAAAATGGTGGTCTAAGTGAAGCCAGAAACTTTGGCATTGAAAAAGCTAGTGGTGAATATCTATGTTTCATCGATAGTGATGATTATATTCATGAAGAATTGTTAGAACTAACATATATGATGGGTAAAGAGTATGATAGTGATATCGTATGTTTTGACATGTATTATGTTTATGATAATGGTTCATTAGAATATTCTTGGGGCTCTAATTATAAAGGCATATCTAATTATAGAGATAATAAAGAAATAATCTTCTCTAACAATAGTGCTAATAATAAGCTATATAAAGCATCTTTTATGAAAGATAAGAGATTCTTTAAGGGCATGTGGTATGAGGATTTGGCTGTGATTCCAACTTGGATTGCCCAGGCAAATAATATGGCTCATGTTTATAAGCCTTTATATTATTATGTTCAAAGAGAAGGTTCGATTACTCATAAGGCTGATATTAGAATCTTTGATATTTATAAGGCTATTTCTATAGTTAAGGAAAAGTTGCAACTAGGTGCTTATGAAGTAAGAGGTTTATATTTTGAAAACTGTTTGGTTATGACAACTCTTCGTATTAAAGAGATTAATGATAAGGCAACTAGAATTGATTATTATAAGAAGAATATTGAACATCTAGAGGAACAATATCCTAATTGGTATAGTGATGTTAAGAAGGAAAAGGATTTTAATTTTAAACAAAGATTAATTTTCTTCTTGCTTCATTTAAAATTGTTTGGTTTGGTAGAAAGAGCATACAACAAATGAGAAAAGTTTTAAACTTATTGTATGAAAATGTTAGTTTATTAGTTTTTGGGATAATTATTACATACTTATGTGTAACAAGTTTTTTTAATACTTGTTATATATCTTTAGACTGGAATGAATATACATTTTATTTGTCTGATAAACCTATTAGAAATTTAGTTATCGTTGTTTTAGTAGTTGTGTGTTTTATTTGTTTTAAAAAAAGCAAACTTGTAAATAAGATAAATAATGATAAAAAATTATTTTTAATTATTAAATACATTTTGATGATTATAATTTTTGTTATTGGTGTATTTTGGGTTTTGAATACTAGACTATATCCCACAGCGGATCAATATAGTGTTCAAAATTGTGTTTCTGAATTTTTGAATAAGAATTATAAATCTGCGTATTTAGGTGGATATTTAAGTAAAAACCCTTGGCAGCACGGAATATTTTTATTGAGTTATATATTTGCATTGGTATTTGGTGAAATAAATGTAATTGCATTAGAGATGGTGAATGTTATTGCTTGTGTATTTATATTTAAGGCTTTATCGGAAATAATAGGCTTACATAAAGGTAGTTACTCTATGCAATTACTTGTTTTGTCTTGTGGGGTTTTATTCCCTGTTGTTTTGTTGTATTCATACTTTATTTATGGCAATATAATTGGTTTGGCTTTTGGGCTATTGGCTATTAAGTACGAACTGTTATTTTTAGATAATAAGAAAATGTTTGATGGAATATTGTCTTCAGTATTTATTTTTATGGCAATTTTATCTAAAAGTAATTATCAGATATACTTTATTGCGATGGTTATATGTCTAGTGATTAATATGATTAACAATTACGATAATAAGAAAACATCATATTTGGCGCTTTTGATTTTAATTTTTGTTTTATCTTTTGTATTGCCAACTAAGTTTATTGAAAGTAAAACAAAGGTAAAAATGGAAGAAGGCATTTCATTCTATTCTTATGTAGCTATGGGCTTACAAGAAAGTGATAAGGCACCAGGTTGGTCTAATGGTTTTAACTACGATAGCTATGCAGCTTGTGATAACAATACCAAAAAGCAAATAGATCTTTCAAAAAAAGAAATAGAAAAAAGAATTGATGTATTTGCTTTTGATTTTGAATATGCAGATGAATTTTTTACTAAGAAGATTGTATCTGAATGGAATAATCCAACATATCAAGTTTTTTGGAACATTCAAGATAAATATAGCGAGGGTTTTGAACCGCAATCATTTATTAGGGAATTTCTTTCTTTAAAAGGTACCTATAAAGTTCAAAAGTATTTAAATATTTTTGATTCGATAATTAAATTTGGAGCTTTACTATATGTATTTTATTTGTTTTTTAATAAAAGTAATGAAAATTTGATACTACCTATTACTTTTGTAGGTGGATTCTTGTTCTTATCATTCCTTTCGGAAGCTAAAGCTCAATATGCAATAATATTTTCAACTTTACTAATCCCTATAGCTACAATGGGGTATAACTATCTCGCTAATCTAATAGTTGAAAAAAGATGTTCATTTAAAACTAAAAAAGTAACAATAATTATATTCGTGTTATTAATTTTGTTTACTTGCATAAATATTGCCAACAAATCGTTTTTATCAAAAGATGACGATTTATACTATAAGTATGTAAGTGAAAATGGTAATTTTGATTATATTAATCCTCCGGAGTATTACTAATGAAAAAGAAAATCTTGTTTGTGAATGATGAAATGACAATGGGTGGTGTTGCGCGTATTTTGAACACTTTCCTAAAAATGATTGATAGAGATCAATATGATGTTGATCTTTTGGTGCTTCATAAAAGAGGTGAATTATTAAGTGAAATACCTTCTGATATAAATGTCATTGAGGGTTCCAAGTTCTTTTCTTGTATTGATAGACCAATAAGCGAATGTAAGGGAAAAGAAATATTCTATAAGTTAAGACTTTTGTTTTATATGAAGACTGGCTTTATTAAGAATAAGATTATAAGTGAAAGAAAAAAGATTTTAAATAAACACTATGACATTGAATTTTCTGCTAAGGAAGGATTCTGTACTATTTTTACTGGTTATGGTGATTCTGGTTTAAAGGTAAATTGGGTTCAAGTGGATTATAAGGAATCTAATTATTCTAGCCATCATATGGGTTTAGTAAAGGATGCATTAACGCATATTGATATGAATATTGCGTGTTCTAATCAGGTTAAAGACTCTTATCAAGAAATGTTTGGTGTGGATAGAATTTGTGTAGTTCATAATCTTGTTGATGAAGATAGAATTAGAAACATGTCTCTAGAGCCTTGTGATTTAAAGCTAGATGATAAGAAGATTAATATTATTACAGTAGCTCGTTTCCATCCTCAGAAGGCTGTAGATCGACTTATTAGAGCTTATAGTAAGTTAAAGGATTACTATAATCTAATTATTATTGGTGATGGTGGTTTAAAAGAAGAATTATATAATTTAGCTAAGGAACTTGATTGTTTTGACGATATTTCTTGGCTAGGTTTAAAATCTAATCCTTATCCTTATGTAAGAAAGTGTGACTTGTTTGTAATGTCTAGTTTGTATGAGGGCTATCCAACCATGACAGTTGAATCTTTAATTAGTGATACACCTGTTTTAACTACTTTGGTAGCTGGTGTTAGTGAACAAATTGATGATTCTAATGGTTGGATTGTAGATAATAGTGAAGATGGTTTATTTAATAAGTTAGATGAGATAAAAAACAATAAGGCTAATTTGTTAAAATTAAAGAGGAATCTAGAGAATTATCATTATGATAATGAGAGTATTTTGAATAGATATTACGAAATATTTAAAGGGGAATAGTATGAAGGATGTAATTATTATTGGAGCTGGTTTTGCAGGTGCTACTGTCGCGAATGTGTTGGCTAATAAGGGCAAGAATGTTTTGATAATTGATAAGAGAGATCATATTGGTGGTAATGCCTATGATTATATGGAAGAAGATATCTTAATTCATAAGTATGGTCCTCATATCTTCCATACTAATTCTAAGGAAGTATTTGATTACTTAAGCAATTTTACTGAGTGGTATAAGTATGAACATAAGGTGTTGGGTCATGTTGATAATAAGCTAGTACCTATTCCTTTTAACTTTAAATCAATTGAGGAATGTTTACCTGAAAAGGCTGAGAAGTTAATTGAATTATTAAAGAAGGATTATGGTGAGGGCAAGAAAGTGCCTATCATGGAATTATTAACTAATGAGAATAGAGATATTCGTTATTTAGCTAATTATATCTATGAACATGTTTTCAAGTATTACACTATGAAACAATGGGATATGAAGGTTGAAGAACTTGATAGTGCGGTTAGTGCGAGAGTTCCTGTTAATACTTCTTATGATGATAGATATTTTAATGATACTTATCAATATATGCCTAAAGGTGGTTATACAAAGTTGATAAGCAAGATGTTGGACAATGAACATATTGAAGTATTATTGAATACCAATGTCACTGATATCCTGAAGTTAAGCAATGGAACTATTTATTATAATGGTGAAATTTTTGAAGGTGATGTTTATTATTCAGGCGCTATTGATGAATTATTTGAATATAAACATGGTGAATTGCCATATCGTTCTTTAGATTTGATTCTTGAAAGATTAAATAGAACTTTCCAGGATGCTGCTACTGAGAATTATCCTGAAAATGATGTTAGATTTACAAGAATTACTGAATATAAGCATTTTATGGAAGAAGAACCTGATGGTGTAACTTATATTCATACAGAATATCCTTTCCCATATAGAAGAGATGCGGAAGTTGGTAATGTTCCTTATTATCCAATTATTAGTGATGAGAACCAAGCTCTATATGAAACATATGTGAAAGAAGCTAGCAAGTATCCTAAGTTACATTTAATTGGAAGATTAGCTGAATATAAGTATTACAATATGGATGCCATTGTCTTAAAGGCTTTAGAAATTACTAAATAAATAGAAGGTTCGTTATGAATCTTCTATTTATTTTTATATAAGTTTATAATTTAAAGTATGAGGAAAAAGAACATTATTAACATTTTATTTGAAGCATTATTTTATTTATGCATTTTTGCGTATATGTTGGTGATTAAAGGTATATACTCAACAAACGTTTCCTATGATTTAAAAGTATTTTTTGGCTTTGCGTTAATTATTGTAGGGGTATGTATTTTAGTTGGTGGCCATGTAAATAAGTATGTATCTTTAGTGTTGTGTATTATTTATACTTTATATCTTGTAGCTCAAAAGACATATTACAAAGGCTTTGGATCATATTTCCGCTTTTCTACTGCTAAGGAATTATCTTCTGAAGTAGCGGGACAGGGCGGCGCCATTAATGAATTATTTGATATGAAGGATATTATTCCTTTTGTGGTGTTATTGGGTATTGTTGTAGCTTTCTTGGTTCTTAGATATTGTTTTAAAATTAAGACTAAGTATAAGTGGTATGTTCACTTGAGTTCATTACTTTGTTTCTTGTTATCTTTTGTATCTATCAATAGTATGATTAAACAAATATATTCAACAAATACCAACGATAATTTCCAAATCTATCATACAGATTTTTATTTGTATGATACTGTAAGTAATCCGAAGGCTTTTGTGGATAACTTGGGGTTATTAACTTTTGAGTTTAGGGATTTACAAAGTTTAATTGAGAATCAAAAGAATACTGAATTATATAAAAATAATATAGATGAATATTTCAAAAATAATACTTCAATTATAGAATCAAATAATTATACGGGTTTATTTAAAGATAAATCATTGTTAATAATTCAAGCTGAATCTTTAAATAATTTTGGTATTAATAAAGAGTTAACGCCTACTTTATATAGAATGATTAGTAATAGTATTCAAATTACTAACTTTGACACACCATTACTTATTGGTTCAACAAGCGATAGTGAATTTATGGTTAATACATCATTCATTCCAGAAGCTGAAGGTTATTCTGTTTGTTACCAATATGTAAATAATACATATCCATTAACACTTGGCAATTTGTTTAAGAATAATGGTTATAGCACTAATGCCTTCCATAATAATTTTGGCGAGTACTATAACAGATTTACTACATTCAATAATTATGGTTATGAGTTTTTTGATAGTTATGGTCTAGGTATTGAATCTGAGGCTAATGATGCTTCTGTAAGTGAACAAATCGCTTGGATTGATACTGAAAAAGAAAAGTTTATGTCTATGTGGATTTCTTATTCTGGACACCAACCATACGGATTAGAAGATGTTGGAGTTAATGATGCTGACGTTGAAAAAATTAAATCTTTGTATCCAAATTTAAATGATGATTATGTTAGTTATTTTGCTAAGGCAATGGATTTTGATAGAGCAGTTGAACAATTTTTAAATGTTATGGAATGGACTGGAAGACTTGATGATGTTGTTGTGGTTGTTTATGGTGATCATGTCGCAAAAGGTTTAGATCTATCTAGAGGAACTAATTTTGATGAAGTTTTTGGTGTAAATAGTGATGATAATCCTTCTATTACTTATACTCCATTGTTTATTTATGCTAATGATATGGAACATAAAGTGGTTAATAAATATTGTACGGCTTTGGATATTCTACCAACATTAATGAATCTATGGGATATTGATTACGATGATGAATATGCTTTTGGTCATGATATCTTAGATGATGATTATACAGGTTTTAGTTTTGATGCGAATGGTAATTATTGGAATAGTGATTTCTATTTCAATTCTTCAAATAACACAATAACAACTTATAATGGTTATAGTGAAGATAGCGCTAGAGAAATTGTTAATAATTTCAATAAAAAAAGAGAAATCTGTAAAGAGATATTAAAGATCGATTATTTTAAGAAATAGGGGTTACATATGTTAAGTATTATTGTTCCATGTAAAAATGAAGAAGAAGCTATTCCATTGTTTTATCCAGTGTTAAAAGAAAACTTAGATAAGATGGATGTTGAATATGAATTATTAATTGTTGATGATGGTTCAACTGATAAGACAGTTGAAGTTTCTTTGAAGTTAAAGGAAAAGGATCCAAATATAAAAGTTATTAGTTTTTCACGTAACTTCGGTAAAGAAGCTGGTATGTTGGCTGGCATGAAAGAGGCTAAGGGTGATTATGTAGTCATCATGGATGCTGACTTACAAGATCCGCCTGCTTTATTGTCTGAGATGTATAACTATGTAAATAGTGGTGAATATGATAGCGCTGCTACTTATAGAGTTACTAGAAAGGGTGAACCACCTATTAGATCTTTCTTTGCACGCCAATTTTATAAGTTAATCAATAAGATGATTGATGTAGAGATTGTGGATGGAGCTAGAGATTATCGTTTGATGAATCGTAAGATGGTTGATGCGATTATTTCTTTACCTGAATATAATCGTTTTTCTAAGGGTATTTTCTCTTGGGTTGGTTTTAAGACCAAATATATCGAATTTGAAAATGTTGAAAGAGTAGCTGGTGAGACTAAGTGGAGTTTCTTTAAGCTATTTAGTTATGCGATTGATGGAATTGTGGGTTTTACCACTGCACCACTTCGTTTAGCAACCTACTCCGGTTTGTTTGTATCATTATTCGGTTTTATCTATATGCTTTATATTGTGATTAAAGCTATGACTATTGGCGATCCTGTTGCCGGTTATCCTAGTATGATTGCGATTATTTGTTTATTAGGCGGTATTCAGCTATTAGTAATTGGTATTATGGGTGAATATTTAGGAAAAACTTATATGGAGTCTAAGAAGAGACCGCAATATATAGTGAAGGAAATTAAATAATGTTTATAGGGAACTATTATTATGAGCCGATTAGATCACTTCCTGCGCTGACTGTAACCAGTGCTTATTTTGTGATGTTTTGTTTTGTGGTATTTTGTTTATCTAGGCCTTTTAAATCATTTTTGAGGCCTTTAATTTTGCTTATAGCTAACTTTATATTTGTTTATTCTTTTGGCTTAAATAATTTATTGTGGTTATTAGGTTTCTCTATCGTAGGGTATTTATTGGGTTTAGTAAATGATAAACATAAGAATAAATATATCGTTATCATTTCATCAATGATATACGGTGTTGCGTTATTGGGATATAAACTAATTAATTTAACAGATAACAGTATTATTATTCCTTTAGGTTTATCTTTCTACTCATTTAAGATTATTTCTTATTTGTGTGATATTTATTCTGGAAAAATTGTGGCTGAAAAGAATATTATTTTTTACTTGGATTATGTAATGTTCTTTCCGTGTATTACTGCAGGTCCTATAAATAGAGCTGAATATTTCTTAAAGGAAATTAGAAGTAAACATGAATTTGATTATCAGGATATCGCAAGTGGTTTCTTTTTAGTGGTTTGTGGTATTTTTGAGAAATTAGTGTTTTGTGATTTTATAGGAAGTGTTGTAACTAGAAGTTTAAATGTTGAGTTAAATGGTTTAAATACATTGCTAGGTGTTGTTTTATATTCATTTCAAATCTATTTAGACTTTGATTCTATTTCTAATATCGCGATTGGTAGTGCTAGAATGCTTGGTTTTAAGTTGGATAGAAACTTCCACGTGCCTTATTTAGCTACTAGTATTAAGGATTTCTGGAACAGGTGGCATATTTCTTTATCATCTTGGCTAAGAGACTATATTTATTTCCCATTAGGTGGAAGTAGAAAGGGTGATTTAAGAAAATATTTAAATATTTTAATTGTTTTCTTTGTATCATCTTTGTGGCATGGTATCACATTAAACTTCTTAATTTGGGGTATGGGCCATGGTGTCATTAGAATTATTGAGGATTTAATTGCGAAGCTATTTAAGAATAAGAAGCCAAACTTCTTTGTTTCATTATTCTTGATTTTAATTAATTTTATAGTTGTAACTACTCTATGGATTTTCTTTAAGTATGATTTTAGTGAGGCTGTCGCAACTATTCAAAGAATATTTATGAAATCACCTTTGAACTTCGAAACAATCGGCTTAACTCATAATGAAATTATTTGGTTATGCATTGTCTTATCTGTTGTTGTAGTTACAGATATCCTACGTTATTTCTTTGATTTAGGAGATTTCTATGGTAAACATATCTTTATCATTAGATTTGTATTGTATGTAGCCATGATTTTATTATTCTTAGTGTTTGGCATGTATGGTGGTAGCTTTGATGCGAATGATTTTATTTATAGGTGGTTTTGATTATGAATAAAGTATTAAGAACGATTTGGAATTTATTAAAAATAGCCATGGGTGTATGTGTGATATGTTGTACTTTTTATTTTGGTTATAATTTTTTAAGCAATAAGTTTAGAAATCCAGATGCTTATTATAACGATTCATTCCATAATTTGCCTGAAGATAGCATGGATGTTATTGTGCTAGGCTCTAGTCATGCGCAGTATTCTTTTTCACCTACTTTTTTTTATGAAGATACAGGTTTATATGCTTATACATTGGGCAGTGCATGCCAACCGTTAGAAGTTTCTTATCAAATGTTGAGAGAGGCTTTAAAAACACAAAGTCCAAAACTTGTTATATTAGAAACTTATACTGCTACACCACTAAGAAGTGCTTGTGAGGCAGATAGTTGTTATGTAACGGCCGAGTATCAAATGAGGGGTATGGAAAAGATTAATACTATTAATTATCTTCCTGAGGAAAAAGCAGCTTCTTATCGTAATGATTTTATAAATTATCATAATGATTGGAGAACCAAAGAATCGTTTGAATTCTTATTTGAAGAAGGAGATAAGAGTATTGATCCTGCTTTAGGCTTTGTGCCTGTAGAGTCATATTCACCATACGAAAACTGGTGGCGTGCTAATCTTTTCGATGATAAGAGTAGTGATGTAGAACTTGATGAATTAGATTTGGAATCATTAAATAACATTGTTAGTTTGTGCAAAGAAAATGATATTCAATTATTGATGTATTTTGTGCCTATGGATATGATTGATGAGATAAATCAAAAGTATCGTTATAAAGTTTGGGATTTTTGTGAAGAAAATAATATCAAATATGTAGATTTTGTAGATTTAAGCTTTGAATTGGATTACAGAATACCTATACATAACGATGGTTTTCATTCAATGGTTTCAGGGGCTAGCTGTATTACCAATTATTTGGCTAATTATATAAAGGGTAACGACTACGAATTCGTTCATAAAAACAATGATGGATTAAATAATATATATAAAAAGTATATCTATATATATGATTTTGCCTTATTGCGTGGCGAACACAATCCTAATAAATATTTGGATAGAGTGATTAATTTTCCTGGTTTAAAATTGATTAGATACAACGGCAGTGAGTTGAATCCAAGACTTAGAAACACTTTCGATAAGATGGGATTAAATGATCTAAAGGAATCATGTGAATATTACGCGATTATGCGTGGGTCGGATATTCTAGCTAGTGGCACAGATTCTATAAGTTTGGATGTGGATGACCATCATTTTGAGATAAGCAATTCTGGTATTTTCTTTGATGATAATCAACTTGATTATGGAGAAAATATTGGTTTAGTACTTTTTGACGACTCGTACGTTAATTATGAAATTAAGCAACTTGACTATTCTTGGGGTTTATTGTGGGATAGTGATTATGATTTTGACTATAATCATAAATAATTTTTTGTGATACAGATAATACAGAGTTGTTATTATTTATAGGATGGTGTTACAATATCGAGGTATGAAAAATTTATTTAAAAACCCTAAGACAAGAAAGAGAAATTTAATTCTTGCAATTTTGCCCTTTGTTATAGTGGCTAGCATATGTGGCTTTATAGCAGTCAAGTCTATTAATTCTATAAGCGGTAATGCAATAGGTACTTCAAAAGAATCTTATAAGGATTCAATTGATTCTATGGATTATCATTTGAGAAGTAATGCGACTAAGTATCAAACTGAGCTTTTTAGAGAGTTGACAAAAGCAGTTGATAATGGAAGTGACAAGTATGAGATCGCAAGATTGGTTGCTGAAAACTATGTTGCGGATTTTTATACATGGACAAATAAAGATGGTACATATGATGTAGGTGGCATGTATTATGTTTATTCTCCACAAAAGACTACCATCTATACTCAAGCTCGTAATACTTACTACAAGTATGTAACTTATTATATTAATCAATTTGGTGCTAAGAACTTATTGGAAGTTGAAAATATAACTTCAACTCTTGGTGATAAAGTTGGTACATATGAGCTTGAAGGGAAGAAATATGATTCTTATTTTGTAACTTGTGAATGGACATATAAGAACGAAGAAACTTTTGCTAATATAAGTACAACAATTGATGGTGGCTTTGTTAAAAAAGAATACTTTACAATTATTGAAAGAGATGGGCGTTTTGAGATTGTTCAAGCGTATGGTGATAACTAATGGGTAAGAATATGAAGAATAAGCTATCTGCATTAAATATTGGTTCATTAGCAACAGCGATATTAGCCCATATTGCGGTTATTTTGTTTGTTGTTCTTGCGAGAGGTTATTTTAATTTAGATGTTAAAATAATTGCTTGTTTATTGGTTGTTATTGTATGTATATTAATTATTATTGATATTCTTCTTTTCTATGGAATGAAATTTAAGGGTATTGTATCTAGAGCTGTGATTATCGTGTTGTCAGTTTTGATGATAATTGTTGGTTTTGGTGGCAGTTATTATGTTTCTAAAGTTAATAAGGCCGTTGATAATGCGATTGAAAATACAGGAACAGATCAATATGAAACTATTAATGGTTCTTTTGTTTACTATAGTAAAGATGGAACTGAAAAGTATAAGGATTTAGATTCGCTTAAATCGGCATCTAATCTAAAGGTTGGCGTTGTTTTTGATGATGGTGTCGGCGTAGCTACTGCTGCTCAAAAATTAATGGAAGAAAATGGTATCAAGGCAACTGTAACTACTTATAGTAGTAGTGAAGAGTTATTAGGTAACTTACTTGGTAATGGTACTGATGACATTGATGTTGCGGTTTTCCCTTCTTCTTATCGTCAAAGATGGTTGGCAGATGAAGAAGTTGACTATGCTCAATATCTAGATCATGTTTATGATTTTTATAAGTTCGAAGATAAAGTTAAGACTGGTGAGAATAAAAACGCCAATAAAAATTTATATACTGAACCATTTAATATCTTATTAATTGGTTTTGCGCCAGAAGATGAGGCTATGACAACAGGTCTAGCTGACTCAATTATTGTAGCAACTGTTAATCCACAAACATTCACAGTATCTTTAACATCTATTGCTAGAGATACATATACAAAGCTTGCATGTGCTCCAAATAGTGAGAGACAAAAGATTAATGCTGCTAGAGCTTACAGTAGACAATGTTTAATGGATACTGTTGGTGAATTATTAGGTATCGAGATTGATTACTATATGGAAATTAATTTCTTGGGAGTAGTTGAAATCGTAGATGCGATTGGTGGTATCGTTGTTGATAACCCAGTTGAATTCGTTGGTCAAACAGCATCTGGTATAAGAGGTGAATACACCGTTCTTGTTCCAGCTGGTGAAAACGTACCATGTGATGGTGAGATGGCTTTAGCTTTCGCAAGAGAAAGACATGCTATGCCTAATGGTGACTTTGACCGTCAACAACATCAACAACAAGTAATTGCTCGTATTGCTGAAAAATTGCTAGGTATGAGCAATGTTAATCAAGCTTTGAAGGTTATGGAGGCTGCTGGTAAGAACTTTACAACCAACTTAAGTTTGAATCAATTAACAGGTATCTTTAATTACATTATTAATCACAAGAATACTATCGGTATTCCAACATATAATATGATTGATATTCAAAATATGCGTATAACAGGATATGATTCTTGGTACTATAGTTACATTATGAGACTTCCTCAATGGATTTATCGTTTATATAACGGTTCTATACAAGAAGCTAAGAACTGTATTGACAATGTTATGAATAATTATTCTATTAGTGATATTAAACAGGAAAGTTATATGAAGTTCTTTGTTGAATATCCATATAGCAGAGGTCAATTGTACTCAAATTACTTTAATGAAGAACAAGTTCATGAGAAGATGCCTGCTTGCTATCCATTGTTTGTTAATAAGGATTTAGCTACCGCAATGAGCTTAGCTCAAGCACAAGGCATTAACCTAGATATTAAATACATTGAACCAGGAGATGCTGGATTTGATGAAGGATCAAGTGGTTTAGTTGTTGATCAATATCCACGTCAAGGTGCATTGGTAGAAGAATATCCAACAGGCTCAATTACAGTAATGGGTCCTAGCAATCCAGATGCTATTGAATATACTATAGAAAAATGTGATGACGAGGCAAGTTGCATTGCGTTCGCTAATAGTAAGGGTATAGCTTATAAGAAAGTTGCCGTATATGATGCTAACAACGAGCATAAAGAAGGCGACTTCAATGGCACTAACTATAAGAATGGTGACAAGATAAAGAAGAATGCAACTCTTGAAATCTATGTATGGACTAAGAAGGTTACAGTTCCATCGTTTACTGCTGGTACTAAGTTAGCGGACTATGAGGCTGCATTGACTAAGCTTGGATTAAAGTATACAGAGACTGCTAGTGCAGATGGCGCAACAGAGGCGAATAATGGCACTATAAAGAGTATAAGTCCAAGTGCAGGTACTGAAGCTAAGGCTGGTGATACTATCGCAATTACATACTTTAAGTACACTGCGACTACACCTACACCAACTCCAAGCCCAGAGCCTAGCCCTTCGCCAAGCCCAGAGCCTAGCCCGAGTCCGGAACCAAGCCCAGAGCCTAGTCCTTCGCCAAGCCCTGAGCCTAGCCCTAATCCAGAGCCAAGCCCAGAGCCAACTCCACCTGCTCCAGAGCAAACAGAGACTCCTACTGAGTAAATTAATATATGATTTAAACTCGTTGAAAATAATCAACGAGTTTTCTAAAAGGAGAGTAAAATGAAGAAGATATTTTTACTTTTAATGATTGTTCTATTATGTTCTTGCAGTGTTAATGAAAAAGAAGAAGAACCAATAGAAGAAGATGATGATGTTGAAGAAGTGAAAGAAATTGTTAATGTCTATAACTATGATAATCTTCCTTATGAACCGTTTAAGCCATACGAAGAAACATTTAATAATAATGCTGCATGGAGCTTAGAAGGAGACGGTGTCTTTACATCTGATATAAACAAAAAGAATATTACTGTTAATAATGGTGTTGTTACTTTAAAAAGTAGTCCTTTTATGATGAAAAATGGTAATTATAATGTTTCTTTTTCAAGTAGTGCTAAAGGACATATCAAAATAGCTTCTAATGATGAAATATATTTAGATACTGATTTTGAAAGCGGCATTGTTTCGTTTGATTATCAAATATCAGAAACAAATTATGAAGTAGTTATTAGTTTAAATTTTGATGATAATTGTGATATTAATGATTTCAGCATTACTTGTGATAATAAAGCATATGGTGCTTTAATTAATCAAGTAACTTATTTGAACAGATTGAATAAGCAAGTGGTCTTTAATAATAACCCAGGAAATTACTTTGGTGTTTATAGTGCTCTGGATGATTCGTTGGTTTATGTTGGCAATGTATCTGAGGCTATATTTGAAAATGATACTAATCAATGGTTACATAAGGGATATTTTGCTGATTTGGATGTGGACGGTGAATATTATATTAAGAGTGAATTTGGATATTATTCAAAAGTATTTACTATTAGTGATACATATAATGACTTAATAGACAGCGCTTTAGAGGCTATTTATGTTCAAAGATGTGGCCATACTACCGAAGGGGTTTTAGGTCATCCTGCCTGCCATACTAAACCTAGTAAGGTGTTTACATATCTAAAAGATGAATATATCGATACAACAGGTGGTTGGCATGATGCGGGTGATTATGGCAAATATGGAGTTATAGAAGATAAAGTAATTGCTGATTTATTATTCTCTTATTTATATGGCGATAATAAAGATGAAAAGCTTGTCGATGAAATTAAGTTTGGTTTAAATTATATTTTAAAACTTCAAAAAGAAGATGGCTCAGTCTACAACAAAGTTACTAGTAAAAACTTCGCAAACTTTATTTCGCCTGAATTAGACGAACAAGAAACATATTTATTAAGTTCTTGGACTTCTGTTACCGCTTCTTTTGCGGGAGTTACAGGATTGGCTTACGAGGCTTTTAAAGATAGTGACAATGAGCTTGCTGATAAATGTTTGAAGTCTTTTAATAGGGCTATTGAATATTTAGAAAAAAATCAAAACGCTTCTAACGAAATAAATCCAGATGGTTTTAATGTTGGCACTTATTATGTGAATGATGAAAGCGATGAAAGGCTGTTCGCATATGGCGTGGCTTATAAGCTGACTAAAAAGAATAAATATAAAGAATTGTGTATCAAATTGTTAAACAAAGGAATAGATGAAAGTGATTCAGTTGCGAATTGTCGCACCTATGCATATGTAATATTATTAGATAGTCTAGAGTACAATAGTGATTTTTATAATCAAGTAAAAGACAAATTCGAAAATGAATGCAACATTACATGTGATGGAGTATCTGCTAATGTCTATTCTTATCCATACTTGGCATATTATTGGGGATCTAACCAACACGTATGCGAAGCTATAAACAAATTATTACTTGCTTCAAGATACTTTAAAGACGAAAGATATGTAGTGAAAGCTAGTGAAATGATCAACTATATTCTTGGTTTAAACGTATTAGATATATCATTTATTTGGGGTTATGGATATAAATATCCCCAATCAATCCATTCTCGTTTAGCTTACGCTAAAGGTCAAAAGATGATAAAAGGTGCCATGTGCAATGGTGTTGACCAAT
This sequence comes from uncultured Erysipelotrichaceae bacterium, assembly GCA_934675465.1. GTDB lineage: Bacteria > Bacillota_I > Bacilli_A > Erysipelotrichales > Erysipelotrichaceae > Colivicinus. Next base: position 20,542 of record CAKUQM010000025.1, read on the forward strand.
TACTAAGTGATGGCGAAATAGGAAAATACTTTGATGATAATTCACCAATAGGAACTAGATTTGTAGACAATAGTAACAGCTATTCTAATGTGGAACCAGCTATAAACTACAACTCTGCCCTTTATTTATCATTAAGTTTGCTAGAGTACGCCAATAGAAAGCCTATTCAATAGTATAATTATTAAGTATGTATAAATTAACAATTGTAGTAGCTATATATAACGTTGAAAACTATCTAAAGAAATGCTTAGATTCTTTAGTTAACCAAACATGCGGTGATTATCAAGTGTTTTGTGTCAATGATGGTTCTACTGATAAAAGTAGAGATATTATCTTAAGTTATTTAGATAATAAAAAATTTAAATTACTAGATAAGCCTAACGGTGGGTTGAGTGATGCGCGAAACTATGGAATAGAAAGATGTGAGAGTGAATATATTTCTTTTATCGATGGTGATGACTTTGTAGAAAACAATTATTTAGAAACAATTATCAACACCTTAGATAAAGATAAGAGTGATATGATAGTCTTCTCTTATAACCAATATTATCTAGCTAATGGTAACAAGGAACTTGTTGGTTTGAGATTTGAAAATGGTGTCTATAAGCTAAAAGATAAAAAAGAACTCTTAGCCTATACGCCTAATGCTGCTTGGAATAAGGCTTATAAGACTTCTTTATTTAAAGATAATAAGATACTTTATCCCTATGGATATCGTCATCAAGACATGGGAACAACTCCTAAGTTGTTATTAAAGGCTAATAGTGTTTCTTATGTTGATAAACCTTTATATAACTATCTAATCGATAGGCCTAACAACATCACGGCTCAAGTTGATAAGAAACTATATCACATCATCGATATGGCTAAAGAGGTTATGGACTATTATATTAGTGAAAATTGTTATGATGAGTATGTAGATGAATTTGCATATTTGATTAAAAGAAACTTCATTCAATCATTAAGAAAATCAATGAAGTTACAAGATAAAAAGTTTGTCTATCAATTCATAGATGATATCTTCGATGCAGAAGATAAGTACTTCAAAAACAGTAAAGATATCTATCATGTTAATGAGGAAAAGGGTGATGATGTTTATTTATCACGTATTAAATGTAAGCTATATTATGCACTAAAGAGGTTGAAAAATGGAAAATAAGATAAGTATCATTGTCCCTGTATATAATGTTGAAAAATATATTGGCAAGTGTTTAGAATCACTTGTTAAACAAGACTATAGTAACTACGATATATTGGTGGTTAATGATGGCTCACCTTTTAATGAACAAGCAATCATCGATGAATATGTTAAGAAATATCCAAGTATCATCAAGAGTATTGTTAAGGAAAACGGTGGTTATGGTAGTGTTTTACAATTGGCATTCAATGAAAGTGATGCAGACTACATCTTAGTATGTGACCCAGATGACTACTTAGCTGATGATGCCTTAAGTACCTTGATTAGCTATCAAAAGAAAGATGATGTTGATCTTGTGGTCGGTGCTAAGAATTTGGTATATGAAGATAGTGATGAAGAAACATATGACGCTTCTTATAATGCTGAATTTGGAAAACTTGTTGATGGCAAGAAATATACAAGAGGAAACAAAGACTTTGATATGTTATTCTTCCTAGAACCATCACCACATGCCAAATTATATAAAAGATCAATTGTAAAGGATATCGTTTTCCCAACTAAGGTTAGTTATACTGACAACCTTTTATATTTTTATACTCTAAATAATGTTAAGAGTGTAACATATTGTGAAAAAGCCTTAAGCTACTATTTAATTAATAGAAGTGGCAATACAAGAACTGACTTAAAGCCTACTATTATTGATAGTTGGGTTAAGGTATTCAATTCAATCATGGATCAAGTATCTAATCCTTGTGATATCTTCTATTATCGTATGTTTGAATCTTTCTATTCTATCTACTATAAGATTGATAATATCGGTGGCGATAAGGATGTTAAGTTTTCTAAGTATGAATTATTATATAGTTTCTTAGAAAAGTTAATTAAGCATAAGAATTTAATCTTGAAATATAATGACTTATATCAAGAAGAATCTGTAAAAATGAGAAGACAAAAGGAAGCTTTATTAAGTAGTGATGCATCACTTAAAACCTTCAACAAGCTGGTAAATGATAGAGTGAACGGTTCTTTTAAGACTAAACTAAAAAATAGAATCCTTGATACTAAACTATATTCTATTTATCATTTCCATGCCAAATATTACAAGACTCGTAATGATGAGAAAATGTATCTAGATAAGGATGTTAAGGGTGACTTAGTATTTAATGACGATAAGGTGCATTTCTTTGGTTATTATGTAAGACCCTGTGTTTATAATGGTAAGATCTTATCTCATCGTTTAAATGAAGATAATTTTGACTATAAACAAGAAATTGATATTTTAGTTGATGATGAAAAGATATCTTCATCAAAAGCATGGAACTTCCAACAAGGTTCTATGGCTACTTGGATTGATGATAAGCACATTATTCATAATGATTTTGATGGTACAAAATATATCGGTAAACTTATTAATCTAGAAACTAAAGAAGTTAAGATAATTGATTATCCTATCTATTCTGTAAGCAATGATGGAAGTTTTTCTTTGAGCTTAAACTTCTCAAGGCTTGCCAAATTAAGAAAAGACTATGGTTATTTTAATCTTCCTTACAATAATTTAGAAGATGAATCAAATGATGGCATTTATTATGTGGATATTAAAAACAATACTTATTCATTATGGCTATCACTAAAAGACATTAAAGACTTTAAGACAAGTGATACGATGATTAACGCAACTCATAAGGTTAATCATATCGACCTATCACCAGATAATACTAAGGCTATATTCTTACATCGTTGGTTTAAAAATGATGTTAAGTATACAAGATTATTATGTGTTGACTTAAAGACTAAAGAGCTAAGAGTATTAGCTGATAATAAGATGGTTTCTCATATGTGCTGGTACAATAATGAAACATTATTTGGTTATTTAAGAGGGAACAATAATCAAGATGGCTATTTCTTTGTTGATTTAGATGGAAACCAAAAACACTTTAAACATGAATTATTAGTAGATGATGGTCATCCTACTGTTTTAAACAAGCGTTATATCGTTACCGATGCTTATCCTGACTATACTTGTAAGTCTAAATTGATGTTGATTGATTTAAAGAAGAATACAGTTAAGATTCTTGGAAAGTTCTATTCATATAAAAAGTATCAAGATGATAGAAGATGTGACCTTCATCCTCGTTTCGATGATTTGGGTAACATGTTAACACTTGATACTGTATGTAGTGGCAAAAGAAATATCTGTCACTTAGATATTAGTGCTTTGATTGAGAAGCAATAAAGTCATCAATATTGTCTTTATTCAACCAATAGCCAAAGCCCTGTTCATATAGGTTTCCATAATATGCATGGAAGGCAATACATTCAAGAACCATATCACTGACTTCGGCGTTGTAATGAGAATTATCAATCCAATAAGCGGAATTTGTAGTAATATCGTTATAACCTGAGAAGTTGCAAAATTCAGTTATATTAGCTAATTCTTTTAAGAATGTTAAATAATCTTGTTCAAGAGCTGCTTCATAAGTTACATAATACATAGGATTTGTGAACACTACAAACTTGATGTTGTTGGAATCGCATAATTCCTTCAATTCTTTTATTTCAGCTATCGTTTCTTTAAGACGATAGCTTTTTCCTATACTTGGTTCTGCGTGTTCAAAGTCATAATTACTAGTGGCCCCATAGTCTGAGTTCCAACCAAATTCATAGAAACGATAGGCATAAGAATCATCGACTTTATGTTTGTAGATAACAGTAGTCAATGATTTAAAAGCCATGGCTGGATCTAGATAATATGAATAGAACTTAATAGGGTTTGCCTTTGATAATTCGTATGATGCGTTAGATGAACTATTGTGACTTAATGGATCAATAGTATATGACAAATTATCAACACCTAGATAAATAGCCTTAACATAAACATCATTATCGATTAAAGTTTTCACATTGTTTAAAGCTTCAACAGGAAGTCCTTCTGAATAGGTCATATTATAAGCCTTTTCTCCCCATAGATTATTGGCATGGATATTACCAACTCTACTAGAACCAAAGATAAAAGTATCGAACTTATCAGGATTATCTAAAATATATGTCATCTTTATAAAGTTCTTATTTGGTTCTACACCATTGTCTTTAATGTCTAGAGGATGAAACACATTAAAAGGATCAATATATATCGATACTGATACAGATATTAACGCTAGAATCAAAATAAAGAATAATGTTTTTTTAATAAATCTTTTCATAATTAGAATTGGAAATAAATAAAGTTAACTTCACCTACATAATGTAGTAATAGAATCATCAACAACAATACAAAAAAAGCTAAGTATCTAATTGCCATTGGTTTGTTATTTAAGACAGTTAGGGCATCATATTTAACATTTATATAGTCGATGATAAATAGTGGAATTAGATAAATCGCTAACATTGTCAATAGATATGGAGCTTTTACTCCAAAACTATATAAACCAGAGACGATATATGATTTAGGACTAGTAATACCATCAAAGATATGTTTAAAGATGTATAGGGCATCATGTAGATTAGAAGCTCTAAAGAAAACCCAAGTTATTGACATTAAGATAAAGATTAGAGAGACTTTAATAAACCATGAGAATGAATAGGTTTTAGTATTTTTCTTAATATGAAATATATCTTCAAGAATTTGTAATAAACCATGAATACCACCCCAAATCACGAAGGTAATATTGGCCCCATGCCATAAGCCACTTACTAGAAATGTTGCGAGTAAATTAAAGTAATGCCTAAGTTTACTACAACGATTACCACCTAGTGGAATATAGACATAGTCTTTAAACCATGATGATAAGGAGATATGCCATCTAGACCAGAATTCTTTAATAGTTGTAGAGAAATATGGAGTCTTGAAGTTGTCCATCAAATCGATATTTAATAGTTTGGCAGAGCCTTTGGCGATATCAGAATAGCCTGAGAAGTCACAATAGATTTGAATTGTGAAAAAGAAGGCTGCTAGTACTAGGGTAAAGCCTTGGTAATAAGATAAATCGTTATAAACCATATCAACATAGTAAGCTAAATTATCAGCTACAACTATTTTCTTAAAGAAACCAACGGTCATTAACTTTAATCCGTATACAGCCTTGTTGTAGTCAAATTCTTTTTCTTTTCTAAGTTGCGGTAATAGATTATCAGGTCTTTCAATGGGACCGGCAACAAGTTGTGGAAAGAATGATACAAATGTTGCGTAGTAGCCAAAGTGTTTCTCAGCTTTGATATTACCTCTATAGACATCTATACAGTAACTTAATGTTTGGAAGGTATAGAAGGAAATGCCTACTGGTAATAATAAATTTAATGAAATGCTATGTAGTTTATTGCCTAATAGGTAGTTAATTGATTCAAAGAAGAAATTGAAATATTTGAACACAAAAAGAATCCCTAAACAAACAAGAAGGGTAATGGTTAATATTAGTTTCTTGTGTTCTCTATTCTTTTCTATTAAGATTGCACATAAATAGGAAGTAAAAGTAGTGATAAATATTAGAAACACATACTTGGCGTTCCATGACATATAGAAGTAATATGAGGCAATCAACAATAAGATCCAACGGTATTTGTTTGGTAGTAGCCAATAGATGATAAATACCAAGGGTAAAAAAATGGCATAGCTTAAAGAATTAAATAACATTACTTACAAATCATCCTTATAGCTTTATGCATATTATCGATTGTTACATCAGTTGGACTATCTCCATACTCACCATCTAAGGTCCAAGGAATAGCTTCCTCAGTTTTAAATGTAATGTGGTTTGTCTTAAATGAATAGATTAAATCTGATTCATCAGTATTCTTTAATAAATAAGAAGTAATATCATTTAAATCTAAAATATCTTTTGGTTCTTTGATTAGTAATACTTCAAATAAACCATCATCTAATTTAACAGACTTCTTGTCCATTTTATAAAGTCCACCAACATAGTAAGTATTAGTTACCATGCCATAGATAAAATTTTCTTTGGTATGAAGTTGTTGGCAATCTACTTCAACAGCATAGGCTTTAATAGATGATAAAGACTTAATTCCTTCAATTACATAGGCTGCATGTCCAATGATATTTTTAATATCTTGTGGTGTTGCGTATGAAACACTTGTAAAAGCTCCAAAGGCTGCAACATAGACAAAGTATTTATCATTGTATTTTCCCATGTCCACATCTTTATAATTGCCATAAGGAATAAGTTCAGCAGCTTTGGCCATATCACGAGGAATCTTTAGTGAATGAGCGAAGTCGTTAGTACTGCCTGATGGAATATAACCAAGTGGTGGTATTTCATTAGGATTGTTTAACAAACCATTGACTACTTCATTAAGAGTGCCATCTCCTCCTGAACAGATTACTAAATCAAAAAGATGGCCTTTATTTTTAACATATTCACTAGCCTCGTCTCTTCTAGTGGTTGGGACAACGGTTAGTTCATATTTTGCGTTGGCAAAGACGTTTAGAATATCGTATAAACGATTTTTAATTTGAGTTTTCCCTGAAAAAGGGTTATATACAAATAATACTTTCATACTTAAACATTATATAAAAAATAGGCCATTAGGCCTATAATTTAGCTTCTTTCTGTATAATTCTTTTCAATCCACTTTAGGTATTCACCAGATGTACACTCCTTAGTCCATTTTCTTCCTTCA
>CAKUQM010000026.1 GCA_934675465.1 uncultured Erysipelotrichaceae bacterium
TCATTATAAGAAGGTCATATTTCCGCTGGTATCATTTTAAAATGTGATAGTGGTATCAAAATCGCATGTTATTAACACCGTTTTTCTAAAAGGTTTGATTCTGCATTTTTTTTGTTAGAATAAAAGTATAAATAAGAGGAGGGCGAATCAATGAAAAAGAAGATCTCAATAATTGTAGTTTCATGCTTATGTGTTGGTCTTTTGACTGTGTTAACTTTGCTGTGGAAAGAGAAGGATGATTTCAATAAATATAATAATCCAGGTGTTATTGTTGGTACCTTCTCAAACAATTTTCCATCTTCTATTGCCTTTATATTTACGCAAGATGGCAAGGCACAAAGATATGTTCAATTTGGTGAGCTAGAAGAAGGTACTTTAAAGAGAATTGGTGATTCTAATAAGTATGATGTTAAGTTTGGTGATGAAGAATATGTGGTTACTTATCATACTGATACGATTGAATTATCATGTGCTGAATTTAGTGAAGAGATTCCTAGAATTAGTGAAGTACCAACTTATATTAATGTAGAGGGAAAAGGAATATAGTTTATAACACAAAAGGGGCATTGCCCCTTTTGTCTATTTTATAGATTGTTTAACTTTTCTAATAATTCATCATGACTTAATTTAGAAGATGCAGTTACACAGAATGGAGCACCGCCACCATTTAGTTGTAGTTCATCTTTTAAGCTATTGAAGATATCACGTGCTTTATTATCATGAGAGATAATTGCGAGTGATGAATCCTTTTCGCTAATTAGGAAACGATCATCACTTATTTCTTTTACTAGGGCCATTCCGATATCTCTCAAAAGAGAGCTATATTCATGGATGGTAATTACTTTATCAGTTGAACTAGTGTAGGCTTTTACTTGGAATTGTAATAATTCTTTCTTTAAATCAGCTAATTCTTTCTTAAGAGCTTTATTGTTGTCAACTAATGTTTTAGCTGTATCACTTAATTTATCTTTACCAGGATTGATGACTACTGCAGTTTTTCTATATTCATCATATACTTCTTTTAAATGATCGGCACTTGTCATACCGATTGCACAGTGAAGTCTTGTACCACGAGAAGTTTTCTCATGAGATAGAATTGAGAAAGAACCAATTTCAGAAGTATTGTTTACATGTAAAGTACCACATGGCTGTTTATCATAATCACCAATCTTAATAATTCTTACTGTATCAAAATGTGCATAGTGTTCATCGCCATAGTCCTTACCTGCGACATAAGATATTTCAACATCGATTGAATCTAAAATAGCTTGTCTTACATATTGTTCAAGTTCATCCAAAGTCTTATCATCTACATCAGTATTAATTTCATACCAGATATTATCAGGGTTAGTTCCAATAGAACCCAATGGAAAATTATGTTTAACACAGAAACCATCCGCAATATGTAAAGCTGATTGTACGATTGTGTTAGTATGACGTGTGAATAAATCAACTTCCATATGGATTGGATTAGATAGTTCGCCATTTACTTTGTGATATAAAGTATCACCATCCCACTTTAAATCTAATACTTCTAAACCATTAATAGTTCCCTTATCTGATGGCATACCACCTTTTTCACCATAGAAGATTGTATCTTCAAAACAGTAGTAACCATCTTTTTCTTCCTTGATTACAGTATCTAGCACTGTTTCTTTGTAATGATCATAATGTAAGTTCATTTATTTTCTCCTTTAACTTTTCTAATAATTCATCATGGCTTAAGCTTGATGCCACACAAACACAGAATGGAGCACCGCCACCGTTTAATTGTAGCTCATCTTTAATATTATTGAAGATATCACGTGCCTTATTATTGTGTGAAATGATAGCTAGTGTTGCATCTTTTTCACTGATTAAGAAGCGATTGTCGTCTATTTCTTTTACTAGGGCCATTGCGATATCTCTTAATAAAGAGCTATCTTCATGGATGGTAATGATCTTATCTGTTGAACTAATATAAGCTTTAGCCTTATATGTTAATAGTTCTTTCTTTAAATCAGTGATTTCTTTCTTTAATGCCTTATTATTATCAACTAAAGTTTTGGCTGCATCACTTAACTTATCTCTGCCAGGATTAATGGCTACAATTGTTTTCTTATATTCATCATAGACATTCTTTAACTTACTGTCGCTCGCTGAACCAATGGCAGCCTGTAGTCTAATACCACGTGATGATTTTTCATAAGATAGAATTGAGAATGATCCAATTTCTCTTGTGTTATCAACGTGTGGTGTACTACATGGTTGGCTGTCATAATCACCAATCTTAACAATTCTTAAAGTATCAAATTGTTTAAAGAATTCATCTTCATAGTCTTTACCATCAATATAAGATATTTCAACATCAACAGAATCTAAGATAGCTTGTCTTACATATTGTTCAAGTTCAACAAGTGTTTTTTCTTCTACCTTAGTATTAATCTCATACCAAATATTATCTAAGTTAGCTCCAAAGGCATCATATGGTAGATTGTGTTTTACCATGAAACCATGGATTAGATGGATAGCTGAGTGAACAATTGTATTATTGTGCCTTGTTAAGAAGTCAACTTCCATATGGATTGGATTAGATAGTGTTCCATCAACCTTATGATAAAGCGTATCGCCTTCCCATTTTAAATCTAATACTTCTAAACTATTAATAGTTCCTTTGTCACTTGGCATACCGCCTTTTTCACCAAAGAAGACAGTATCTTCAAAAGAGTAATAACCATCTTTTTCTTCTTTGATTACAGTATCTAGTACTGTTTCTTTATAATGATCATAATGTAAATTCATCATTTACCCTCCGCTAATATTTAGTATATAGGAAATATTGAATAAAGGTAATACAATGGTGGATATGAGAACTAAAAGAGAAGATTTATTAAATGGAAATATATTAAAAACGATCCTTTTCTTGTCGGCTCCAATGATGGCACAGGGGGTTTTGAATACAGCCTATAATTTAGCTGATATGGTGTGGCTTGGTAGACTTTCTGCTGATGCGGTAACTGCTGCAGGTATGGCTGGCATGTTTACATGGTTTGCGTTTGGTGTGGTTGTTATTAATAGAACAGGAACTCAAGTTAGAGTTGGACAATCGTTGGGTGCAGGAGATAGAAGTAGAGCCTTAAGTTATGCATCAGCTGGCTTTCAATTAATTTTATTAGAAGGCTTGTTTTTATCAATTGTTGGAACACTAGGGGCTGATGCCTATATTAATGCCTTTGGACTAGAGTCTAAGACAATGATTAAAGATTCTATTGATTATATGGTTGTTTGTTCAATCTTTCTATTAGTGTCTTTCTTTAATAATATGTTCTCGGGTATTCATAATGCTAGGGGTGATTCTAGAACACCTTTTGTGATTAATGCGGCAGGCTTGTTTACCAATATAGTTTTAGATCCAATATTAATTTTTAAATTTGGTATGGGAGTTAAGGGCGCTGCTATTGCGACCATTATTGCCCAGTCTGTTTCTTTAGTTATGAATTTTTATATAGCTTCTAAGGATGAGTTTATTATTTCAATTCCAATTTTGAAGAAACAAGATAGCTATTATTATAAAGATATTACTAAGATTGGCTTACCAACAGGACTTGAGAATATTGCGTTCTCAGTTATTACGATGGTTATGTCTAGATTTATCACATCATTTGGTGATGCGGCTATTTCGGCTCAAAAGATTGGTACACAAATTGAATCGATTACTTATGTTGCGGCAGAAGGCTTTTCTAGTGCTGGTAATGCCTTTATAGCTCAAAACTATGGTGCAAAGAAAAAGGATCGTATTGCCAATGGCAAGAAGACAATTGAGGGTATTGGTATTGTATGGGGAACTTTCTGTACTCTTGTTTTGGTGTTGTTCCCAAGACAGATTATTTCTATTTTTATTAGAGAAAAGGATGTTATTGAGATTGGTGCTTCTTATTTAAGAATTTTAGGTTTCTCTCAATTATTTAATGTGAATGAATATACTTCAGCCGGTGTTTTTAATGGACTAGGTATTACCTTACCGCCTTCTTTGGTTGGTGTTAGTTTAACTGCTCTAAGAATTCCTTTGGCTTATATCCTACAACAATCAATGGGCCTGGATGGTATCTGGTGGACATGTTCTATTTCAGCTAGTTTGAAGGGCATCGTCTTAACACTTTGGTTAAACTATACGCTTAAGCACAAGATACTTGTTGAAGGTTGACTTTTTTAGTTAGAGGTGCTTAACTATATACAGTTAACATATGCTAACTTAGGTTAGCTTTTTTTAAGACTATTAATTAGTCAATGCTAACTAGAGGGAAAGTTTATGATAAATAAAAGATTAGTTAATACTGTAAGTGAGAGTAAGAAATATATCTTTGGGAATGTACTGTGTCAATGGATATCTTTGTTGGCTAATATTCTTTTGATGTATGAAATAGCGATAATGTTGGGCAATTTAAGGGATGCAAGGCAAATGATGATTACCTTGTTTGTGTCAATAATAGCTTTAGTACTACGTTATATATGCACAAATATTTCTAGTAAGTTATCATATTTATCTTCTAAGTCGGTTAAGAAGAAATTAAGGGAAATGATTTTTGAGAAATTATATCATTTGGGTTCATCTTATAAAGAGAAAGTAAACTCATCAGAGATAGTGCAGGTAGCTGTTGAGGGTGTTGATCAATTAGAGACTTATTTTGGTTCTTATTTGCCTCAATTCTTTTATGCGATGTTGGCGCCTTTGACATTATTTGTTGTCTTGTGTTTTGTGAATGTTCCTAGTGCAATCGTCTTACTAGTGTGTGTACCATTAATTCCAATTACTATTGTGATTATTCAAAAGTGGGCAAAGAAGCTACTTTCTAGATATTGGGATCAATATAGCGAACTTGGTGATACTTTCTTGGAGAATCTACAGGGTTTAACTACTTCTAAGATTTACGGGGCTGATGAGTATAAGCATCAAGAGATGAAAAAACAGAGCGAGCGTTTTAGAAAAATTACGATGAAGGTTCTAACGATGCAACTTAATTCCATCACTATTATGGATATAGTGGCTTATGGTGGTGCGGCTTTGGGTGTTATTCTTTCGATAACTCAATATAGAGCGGGTAATGTTGATTTAAGTGGTTGTCTATTAATTATTTTGTTGGCAGCCGATTTCTTCTTGCCTATGAGAATGTTGGGTTCTTATTTTCATATTGCGATGAATGGTATGGCTGCTTCTGAGAAGATTTTTAGGTTGTTGGATCTAAAGGTGGATGATGTTGGTGGTAAAGTTATTGAAAATGATTATTCAATCAAAGTTGAACATCTTAACTTTTCATACGATGTGAATAGAGAAATATTACATGATGTTAGTATGTCTTTTCCAATGGGTAGTTTTACAGCTATTGTGGGTGAATCGGGTTGTGGTAAGTCTACTTTGGCTGGAATACTGGTTGGTAGGAATAAGGGCTATTTAGGTGACGTTAGTGTTGGTGGTGTTTCTTTAAGGGAAGTTGGCGAAGCGAGTTTAATGGATACTATCACTTATATTTCTCATGCTTCTTATATTTTTAAGGGCAGTGTTAGGGATAATTTGTTGTTGGCTAATCCAAAGTGTAATGAACAAACATTGTGGAAGGTTTTAGAGAGAGTTAATTTAGCTTCTTTCTTAAAAGAAGAAGGTGGTTTGGATACCATGTTGAATGAAAAGGGCAGCAATTTATCGGGCGGTCAATGTCAACGATTAGCTTTGGCTCGTGCATTATTACATGATTCTAGAGTTTATATCTTTGATGAGGCTACTTCTAATATTGATGTAGAGAGTGAAAATGACATCATGAAAGAGATTCATAATTTGGCTAAGACTAAGACGGTTATATTAATTTCTCATCGTTTAGCTAATGTAGAGAATGCTGATAACATTTATGTTTTAGACAAGGGTAGTGTTGTTGAATATGGTAAGCATGAAGACTTATTAAAGAAAAATGGTGTTTATAAGAATTTGTGGACTTCTCAACAAGAGTTAGAGAAGTATGTAGGAGGAAAATAGTCATGAAAAGAAGTGGTTTTAGGGTAATGAGAGAGCTAGTTGGTTTGGTAAGACCACTAACTGGCTATATGTTTCTGGCTATAATGCTTGGTTTGTTGGGTAATCTATGTGCTACTTTTATTACGATTATTGGTGCTTATGCCATTGTAGGAGAATATAGTTTAAAGATTTTGTTTACAATCTTGATTATAATTGCCTTAATTAGAGGTTTCTTAAGATATGGTGAACAAACTTGTAACCATTATATTGCGTTTAAATTATTGGCTTTAATAAGAGATAAGGTCTTTGCTGCTTTAAGACGCTTGTGTCCTGCTAAGTTAGATGGCAAGGATAAGGGCAATTTGATTTCGATTATTACTTCGGATATTGAATTGTTGGAAGTGTTTTATGCTCACACTATTTCGCCTATTTGTATCGCTTTCTTGTTTTGTGTGGTGATGATAATTTTTATTGGTAGAATCCATATTTTATTAGGTTTATTAGCTTTGATAGCTTATATAACAGTGGGGCTTGTTTTGCCTCTGTTGGCTTCAAAAAGAAGTGGTGATGTTGGAATCAAATATCGTAATAAGGCAGGTAATTTATCGGCTTTTGTGTTAGATAGTTTAAGAGGTTTAAATGAGACTATTCAATATAATCAAATGAATAATAGAGTAAAGCAGATGGATGAAATGACTGATTCTTTATTAGATACTGATAAAGAAATGAAGTCTAATGTTGGCAAGAATATGGCTCTTACTAATACCGTTATTTTGTCTTTTGACTTAATGATGTTGTTTGTATCGGCTTATTTGGTGGATTTTAAGGGCTGCGTAATTGCTACTTTGGCTTTGATGAGTTCATTTGGTCCATGTGTTTCTTTATCAGCCTTAGGTACAACGCTACAAAGTACTTTTGCCGCAGGCAATCGGGTCTTGGATATCTTAAAAGAGAGTCCTGTGCTTGAGGATGTTGTTGGTAAGGATGATGTAAGCTTTGATGGTGCGAGCGCTAATAATGTTGAGTTTTCTTATGGTGATGAGAATATCTTGAATAACTTATCTATTAATGTACCTAAAGGAAAGATTATCGGTATTATGGGTAAGTCGGGTTCTGGTAAGACTACTTTGTTGAAGTTGTTTATGCGTTTTTGGAAGATTGATAAGGGTAGCATTAATATTTCTAATAAGAATATTGAAGATATCAACACAAAGAACCTAAGGTGCATGGAGAGTTATGTTACCCAGGAAACATGTTTGTTTCATGATTCGATTATAAATAATTTAAGAATAGCTAAATTGGATGCGACAAAGGAAGAAGTGATAGAGGCTTGTAAGAAGGCTTCAGTTCATGATTTTATTGAGTCTTTACCAAATGGTTATGATACTAGTGTTGGAGAATTGGGTGATACTTTATCGGGTGGTGAAAGACAGCGTCTTGGTTTGGCTAGAGCTTTCTTGCATGATGGGGATTTCATGTTGTTGGATGAGCCTACTTCTAATTTGGATAGTTTAAATGAGGCGGTTATTTTAAAGTCTATTAAGGAAGAATGTGAGTCGAAGACGGTTCTTCTTGTGTCTCATCGTAAGTCTACGATGTCTATTGTGGATAAGTGTTATTCGGTTGAAAGTGGAAGAATGAGCTAATGGATATTGAATCAAAGAGAGAAAGGGAGAAGGAATTAGTTTCTTTTATGATAGAGCTATATTGTAAGAAGAAACATAAAAGTAAAGAGTTGTGCCCTGAGTGTAGAGAATTAGATGCATATGCAAGAAGTAGGGTGGATAGTTGTCCTTTTATGGAAACTAAGACTTTTTGTTCAAAGTGTCAGGTTCATTGTTACAAGAAAGACATGAGAGAAAAGATAAAGGAAGTAATGCGTTTCTCTGGTCCTAGGATGTTGTTTCATCATCCTATTATTGCGATAAGACATTTGATAGAGAGGAAGAAATAAATGAAAAGAATAATATATATTGTGTTGGGTTGTATAGGCTTAGTGTTGGGCGCTATAGGGGCAGCTTTACCGCTAATTCCATCATTTCCGTTTTTGATGATGGCTGCCTTTTGTTTCGCAAGATCAAGTGAAAAACTTGATAGATGGTTTAAGAGCACTAAATTATATGAAGATAATCTAAAAGATTTTGTCTCAGGAAGAGGCATGACTATTAAGGCTAAAGTTAGAATCATGATTACGGTTACTATCTTGATGAGCATTGGTTTTGTGATGATGGGTCTAAAGGGCATTGTTGCTGGTTGTATTGTCTTAAGTGTTGTATGGCTTTTCCATATCATTTATTTTGTCTTTGGGATTAAGACTTTGGTTGAGTAAAGAGTTAAAGATTGGGTTATCCAGTCTTTTTAATTGTCAAATAAAACCCCTAGATTTGAAGTGAACCCCTAAAGTTGGACAAACTTAGGAGGTTCACTTTTTATATGAAATTAACTTATGAACAAAAGCTAAAAGCTTACCAAGATTGGAAAAACAATCTTAAGTCACCAGGAACTATAGCTAATGAGTTGCATGTAAATCGTTCAACAGCGACATATTTTTTAAGGTTGGCTGATAGACATGGAGTTGAAATATTGAAACATATTAATAATAAGCATTATTCTCCAGAAGAGAAACTAAGAATAATTAATAGAGTATTGATTTCTAACGAAAGTATTAAAAGCGTTTCTATAGATGAAATGTTAAGTGATGATTCTTTATTAAGAGCTTGGATTAAATCTTACAAGGAAAACAAGTATAATGTCATTGAGAAAAAACGAGGAAGAAAACCAAATGACAAAGAAGAAGACAGCGCAAGAGCTACTTCAGGAGAACAAAGCCTTGAAAGAGAAGATGTTGAGGCTAGAAGTAGAGAACTTATACTTAAAAAAATTAGATGCCTTAATTCAGGAAAGAGAACAGCGAGAAAAGAAGAAATCGCCAAAGCAGTGAGTGAATTAAGGCAAGAGCTTAAATGCAGCCTTAAGTTTATCTTAGATGTAATTAAAGCTAATCCATCACTGCCTCAAATTACTAAATCAGATTACTATTATCAAATGTCTAAAGTAGATAAAGACTTAAAGAATGATGAAATAATGAATAAGATTATTGAAATCTATTATCGTCATAAAGGTAGATATGGATACCGTAGAATCACTCTTCAATTAAACAATGAAGGATATAAAGTAAATCATAAGGCAGTTAAAAGATTAATGGTAAAGATGGGCTTATATGGAATAACACCAAGAGCTAAATATAAGTTATATAAAGGCGATTTCAATGGTACTGTTAAGAATCTATTACTTGAGAAAAAGGTTGATGAAGAGAAACATAAGACCTACTATGTAAGAAACTTCACTACCACTAAGCCCAACGAGAAATGGACAACTGATATTTCTGAATTTCATATAGCTGCAGGTAAATTATACCTATCACCAATACTAGATATGTTTAATGGTGAAATAGTAGCTTATAACATTTCAAGAACACCAGTATATGCACAAGTTCAAGATATGTTAAATAAAGCTTTTGATAAATATAAGAACCTAAAAGGATTAATATTCTGTTCAGATCAAGGTTGGCAATATCAAATGAGGCAATACCATAGTTCTCTTGAAGAAAGAGGAATCATTCAATCTATGTCCAGAAAAGGTAACTGTCTAGATAATTGTGTTATGGAAAACTTCTTTGGAAAGATGAAGAATGAAATGTTCTATGGACATGAGTATGAATTCACATCTCTTGAACAATTACAAAAATCAATGGAAGAATATATAAACTACTATAACAACGAAAGAATACAAACAAAATTAAAAGGCTTAACACCTTGCCAAGCAAGATCTCAAGCCTTACAATTATAGACAGTTATAAAGCGTCCAAATAATAGGGTTCACTACAATTGTCTAGGGGTGGATATAAAAGCTTTAGCGTAGAGATAATGACGAATTAAATACTTTATCTCATACAAAGGGAATTGTAGATATCATGTTGTATCTGCGCCAAAGTATAGAAGAAAAGTATTTTATGATGCAAGAAGACTTGAAATTATAAAGATATTTAAAGATTTATGTTCTTATAAGGATGTGAATATTATTGAGGGTGAGGCTTGCCCTGATCATATCCATATGTTACTAAAGATTCCACCTAAATATTCAGTATCTAGTTCTATGGGATATTTAAAAGGCAAGTCTAGCCAAATGATATATGAAAAGTGGGGGCAATATCAAATATAAATATCGAAGTAGAGAATTTTGGTGTCGAGGCTATTATGTGGATACAGTAGGTAAGAATAGTAAAAAAATTCAAGAATACATAAAAAACCAATTAGATGAAGACAAAATAGCCGAGCAACTTGAATTAGAATTCGAAGATCCTTTTAAGAAAAACAAATAGAGTGCACTTGCAGACCACGTACCTCTTTAGAGGTGGCTAGATGAAAAGGTCTATGCCCGTTAATTAAAACCACCAGCTAGGCTGGTGGATACTTATTTTGAATAATAGCCTAATAACTCGTAAATAAAATCTTCAGCGTTATTGACTGATAGAAGTCTTTCTAGACTATCAAGAGAATTAAAAATGTTTAGTAATTCGTTGTAAAGAATTTTAAATTCGCTTCTTTTTTTATTATTAATGCCTATTAAAATGATTATATTAACTTCAAAGTAACCCCATTTCATTGGTTTTTCATTTATGATAACGGCACCGCAGTTCTTACTTGTTGAGCAGCTCATTGAATGAGGCATCGCAATATAATTATCAAAACTAGTTGGGGTGATCTTTTCACGTTCCAATACTGATTCTTTATAGTTTTCATCAGCTATACCTTCATTTTGAAATTTGTTGCATAAATAAGAAATCATTTCTTCTGGAGAATTTTCATAATGATTTTTTTCAAATAAAGATTCATCAAAGAAGTCACGGAACTTTTCTAATAATTCAGCATTCTTTTTCTTTTTGTTTATTTCATTCGCAAAATTAGTAATAGCTTCAAATTCTTTGTTACTTGGGAATAAAGAAACTTTGATATTTGGAATGTTTTCAATATTCGAAGATGACATGTTAATAATAAAATCACAATAAGTAGCATTAAAAGAATTTACATCGTTAGCAATATTGATAATTTCACAACTATTGTTTAACTTAATGTTCAATGTTTTTAGATAGTCATCATTTTGATAATTATAGTATTTGTCCATTAACAATAATGCTTTAATTTTTTTAGATTCCTCTGATTTTTTCTCAATTATGGCACCTACATGCAACGAAATAAAGGTAATTTCATCTTTATTAAAGTCATAAGAATAGTATTTTTTAATTTGCTGAGCAATAAAGACAGCGACATCATAGATTACTGGATTTTGTATATATATTTTGTCTGAAAGTGGATTTTTAGAAAATACATTATTTTCAGCTCTAAAGAAAGCATTGGTTAAATGCAGTGTAAAAAAACTAATAAAATCTTCATCGTTTAGATCAATAAAATAAGTTTCATTAATTTCTTTTATCAAATGTAAAACAAACTTTTTAATATTGTTGTTTTCTTTCACATTTATAAAGTCTTCTTCATGATTATTGTTTGTTGTTTTTGAAGCAATTATAAAGGCTAGTTGTTGAATTTCAAATTCATTAATATCCAAGTTGATGATGTTTTTGATTTCTTTATAGATGCCAATTGCGCAAGAAAGCTCGGATGTGTTATTTTGTTTAATTTCGTATAGAGGAAAAGATAAAACAAAACCAGATATTTTAATGCGCGTAATATTGATAAGAATATGAATAATGATACTTTTTAACGAATAATCACTTGCATATAGTTTACAAGCCAAAAGATTTTTATTTACAATGTTTGTTATTTCGTTGTAATTTATTTCAGACATCGAACAAAGCTGGTCTATTGTAGATTGCATAGTGTTATCTTTACTACTATTAAGAATATTAGAAATAATTAATCTTTTATTTTTTTCAGAGCCTTCAATTGAGACTATACCGTCGTTTCTTTTTAAGACAAGATCGTATTTGCTTAGTTCTTTTCTAAGTTGTAATAAATCTTTTTCTATCGTTGAATACGAAATAAAAATCATGTCTGCAAGATCATAGATATCGATTCCATTATTAGAAAAAAGTATTTTTTCTATCAAGTAGATTATTCTTTCATCTTTATTAGAAAAATCGTATTCATTTTTTCTATAAGCCTTGGTTTTAGAACGAAGAGTGTATCCAAACTCGTTTGAATCAATTAAAAAACCCTTATCCCTTAAACCTTTAATACAGTACCTAACTGTTCGTTCAGAAATTAACAGTTTCTTTGCGATTTGTTTACAACTTACAGTTTCACCAGTTTGAAGAAATTGTAAAGTTTTCTCTTCGTTATTTTTCATACTTTATAAAAGCATTATAGTATTGGTTTTTTAAATTAGCTTTCACACTTTTGCCTACCTGGGTGCAAATTGAATGAAAGAACATTATTCTTTAATTGCATAGAATGAAAATGTAAAAAGGAGAAACACATATGCAAATCTTATTTATTTGTGGAAATGGAGTATCAAGCGGAATGATTGCATCTAGGACTGAATCCGCTGGTATTGAAAAAGGGTATGACGCTCATACCGATGCTTACAGTTACACTCAACTTGAGGATGTAATTGATGATTTTGATGTTGTTATGGTTGCACCACAAATTCAATTTCAAGAACCATTGATTAAGGAAATTTGTGAAGAACATAGAAAACCTTATGCCTTGATTGATCCAACTGCATATTCAATGTTGGATGGGGCTAAAGTGTTTGATCAAGCAATAAACGCTATTGAGAAAGGAGAGTAATAATGAAAGACTTAATTGCGAAATTGCAAAACTGGCTAGCTGGTCCATTTTCAACACATGTTCAAAAATTGACCAGTAATATTTATTTGAGAGCATTACAAAGTTGCTTCACAACAATATTACCTATGATTATTGTTGGTTCGCTAGCAAACTTGATTAATACTCTAAGGAACTTTGTTAGTTGGATGCCTGATTTGAGTTTAATCAATACATTGACATTTGGATTAATCTCTATTTTCATGGCTTATTTGATTCCGTATAACATTATGGAAAACAAACGTTTAAACAAACAAAAAACAATTACTGGTTTTGCCGGTGTTTCAGCTTTATTTGCCTTAGCAAACCCTCAATTTATTGATGGCAATATTAGTATCAATTCAGGATATTTAGGTACAAGTGGAATGACCGTAGCTTTGTTTATCGGAATCTTGATTGGTTGGATATTTTCTGTTTATTTCAAACATGGACTATTCCCAAAGGATACAAAATTCCCATCAGTCGTAGTTACTTGGTTTGAATCTATTATTCCAATTTTTATTTTAGTTCTTCTATGCATTTTGGTTGGAAGCAAGATTAATTTATTCTCTGTTCTAGAAGTTGTGTTCACTCCAATCGCTAAGATAGGTAATAGTTATTTTGGCTTTGTATTACTGTACATGATTATGGCTTTGTGCTACTGCATGGGTCTTTCAGCTTGGGCTATTTGGCCGATTGTTGGAACTCTTTGTTTAAGCAATATTGCATTAAACGCAGCTGCAGTTGCTGCTGGAAGCAATCCTATTTATATTCTTACAGATGAAACTATTTTTATGGGATGGTGCTGCATTGGTGGTTTAGGTTGTACTTTGACTTTGAATGTTTTGATGTTAAGATCTAAATCTAAAAAAATTAGCGCTGTTGGTAAGGCTGCAATAACAGCTTCTATATTCAATATCAATGAACCAGTTATGTATGGTTTACCAGTTGTATTAAATCCTATTATGATGTTGCCATTTATGTTGGTATCATTCGTTATCCCAACTATAACTTATGTAGTTTTAAAACTTGGGCTTATTACTATTCCATCAATTCCATTGATGATGAATTATATCCCTCAGCCTATTGCTACTTATATGATAAATAGCGATTTCCGTGGCATTATCTTGTGGATTATCCTATTTGTACTATCATATTTTATCTATTTACCATTCTTTAAAGTTTATGAAAAACAAGAGGTAGAAAAAGAACAAGTAGAATTACAAAAAAAGGAGGGATAATCATGGAACAAGAAGAGCTAGCAAAAGTAGCTATGGAAGTAATCTTGCATGCTGGAAATGCAAGAAACCTTTGTAGAGATGCTGCTGTAAAAATTAGTAAGAAACAATTGAACGGTGTAAAAGAACAACTTGATGAGGCAGATAAAGAAATTGTTTTGGCACACAAAGCACAAACGGATTTGTTACATTCTGAAGCAAGAGGCCAAAAGGTTGAAATGACAGTACTTCTATCTCATGCTCAAGATACTTTGATGAACACTGAAAGCGAAAAATTTTTAATCGATACTTTCTATAACTACGTAAAGGAGAATTAGAAGATGAACAAAACATTTAAAGAAGGTTTTTTATGGGGTGGCGCTACAGCCGCTAATCAGATTGAAGGTGGTTTTGATTTAGGAGGAAGAGGAAGGGCTAATACCGACTATCTTCGTTTTATTGAACCAAAAGATAGAAAAGCCGATGAAGCAACTTTCTCTCAAAATTATGCTTCTATTAAAGATGCGATTGCTCATGAAAACGAATATATCTTCCCAAAGAGATTTGGAAATGATTTCTATCATCGTTATAAAGAGGATATCGCTTTAATGGCTGAAATGGGATTCAATGTTTATAGAATGTCTATTTCTTGGTCAAGAATTTATCCTACAGGTTTTGAAGATGAACCAAATGAAGAAGGATTAAAATTTTATGATGATGTGTTTGATGAATGTCATAAATACGGTATTGAACCTTTGGTTACGATGTTGCACTATGATTACCCATTAGATATTTGCGAAAAATTGAATGGTTTTGAATCTAGAGAAACAATTGAATTATTTGAAAAATACGTAAGAACAATTGTTACTAGATATCATAAAAAAGTTAAATATTGGTTGACTTTTAATGAAATAAATATGACTCTTCAAAGCATTTCTACTTGTTCTGGTGCGATGCCTGATCATTCTTTGAATAATTTAACTGAGGTTCAATTAAAATTCGATGCTATTCACAATATGCTATTAGCTAGTGCTAAGGCTGTAGCTATCGCAAAAGAAATTGATCCAAGTCTTAAGCTAGGAAATATGGTTTGGAAACAATTGTATTATCCAAAGACAGTTAAACCAGAAGATACATTGCAACAAAGATTTGATATGCATTTAAACTACTATTTCTTTGATATTCAATGTAAGGGTAAGGTTCCTTATTATTTGGATCGTTATTTCGAACAAATGAATATTGAAAGAAAATATAGTCAGGATGATTTAAAAGTTTTAGAAAAAGGCAAAGTTGATTTCATCTCATTTAGTTGGTACATGTCTAACATTTCGGAATATCAAGGCGAACCAATGAAGCCAACAGGTTTATTGCCTGATATGGATAGAAATAATCCTTATTTAAAAGCTACTGCTTGGGGGTGGATTGTTGACCCTGTAGGCTTAAGAATTTGTCTTAACCAATTGTATGAAAGATATGAATTACCTATTTTCATCGCAGAATTTGGAATCGGATTATATGAAAAGCCTGATGAAAATATGCATATTCACGATCAGGAAAGAATTGAATTTGTTCGTAATAATTTACTACAAGTTAAAGAAGCTATCAAAGATGGTGTTGATGTCTTTGGCGCTACTTATTGGGGTTGGATTGATTTGGTTTCATCTTCAACTTCCGAAATGACTAAACGTTACGGATTTGTATATGTGGATGCCGATGACCATGGTAATGGTACTTATAATAGATATAAGAAAGATTCATTCTATTGGTACAAGAAAGTTATCGAAAGCAACGGTGTTGATTTAGATTGATAATCTTTATAAACAAGGTATAACTGCAAAGATATACCTTGTTTTATCATTTATCTTATCAATTATTGATAAGATAAATGATATGTTAAATGATAAGATAAATGAGAAGTTAAATATGAAAAGATGTAAGTGGTGTAATGAGAACAATCCCCTATATGTTGATTATCATGATCATGAATGGGGAGTATTAAATATTGATGATAAGTATCTTTATGAGATGTTGATACTTGAGTCTTTTCAGGCTGGTTTATCTTGGGAGTGTGTTCTTAATAAAAGAGAAGCATTTAGAAAAGCTTATGACAATTTTGATATAGATAAGGTGATCAAGTATTCTGATGAAAAGTTTAATTCTTTAGTTAATAATAAAGATATTATTAGGAATAAATTAAAGATAAAGGCTAGTATTAACAATTCGATTATCTTTAAAAGCATTCAAGAAGAATATGGAAGTTTCTATAAGTATTTATGTACTTATTGGGATGGGAATATCATTTATGAGTTTGATAAGACAACTAATGAATTATCAGATTTGATTTCTAAGGATTTATATAGAAGGGGTATGAGGTTTGTTGGTTCAGTGATTATTTATTCTTACTTGCAGGCTGTTGGTATTATTAATTCTCATGAGGATGACTGTTTTAAATTAATGTATAATAGTGGGCATGATAAAGATTATAGCGAGTGATTTAGATGGGACTTTATTGTATAACGGTCAGTTATCAGAGAATAACTATAGGGCTGTTAAACAATTGCAAGACAATGGCATTGAGTTTGTGGTGGCAACAGGCAGAAATATTACGGAAGTTAAGATGTTGGATTTTAAGGATATTGAGTGTTCTAAGGTTTTAATCAATGGAACAATTGTGGTGGATAAGGACTATAATTTGATTTCAGCTGATTATTTAAAGCATGAGGAACTAGATATTTTATTATCTTATATAGATGAATATAAGGTTGGTACTATTTTCTATGGTACTGAAGAAAGATATGGCTATAACATCGATATTATGAATGATAGTTTTAAGAACGATCCTGATGTCTTTGGAAATGCTTTTTTTAAGGGCTTAATTGAAATTAAAGATTTGGATGAAATAAAGGCTGATATTTGTAAGGTAGAGATTATGGATGGTGTCCGTTTTGATATGCTTAAGGAAATAGGGGATAAGATATTGGCTACTAAGAAGTTTGGTGTTACAAGTTCTGACAAAAATAATATCGAGGTTACTTTGCCTTTTGTGGATAAGTATTATGGCCTCAAGAAGATACTAGAGAAGAATGGTTATAAACCTGATGAGGTGGCAATATTCGGTGATAGTGATAATGACTTTGAACTATTTGAGAATGTAAGTGAATCTTATGCCATGGGTAATGCTAATGATAGGATCAAGAGTCATGCTAAGTATGTGATTGGCTCTTGTAAGGATGATGGCTTTTATTTAGAGGTTATGAAAATTTTACATTCTAAGTAAATATTTTCAAATATATTATTGACATATTATTTTACTAGTAAGAAAATATAGTCAAGGCGATGAAGAGAAGAGTACTCAAAGGGGAGCTTGTAGAGAGTCTTGGTTAAGGTGAAACAAGATAGTGAAGCTTAGGGGAACATGGTCTACTGAGCCGCTACTACTAATAGTGGTAGCCGTAGTGCACACGTTATAGTGCTAGAGTATGATAGTACTTGAAGAAGGCATATATCTTAGGTATATGTGAATTAAGGTGGTAACACGGTTATATAGGTCGTCCTTATGGGGACGGCTTTTTTGTTTCTTACTTAGTACTATTGGGATAATTAAGGAGGTTACATTTATGAAAAAATTATTAACTCTACTACTTGTTTTGGTCCTTGGACTTGCTTTAACTGGATGTGGTTCTAAGGATAGTGATTCTATTTCTATTGCGGTACCAAATGATACTACAAATGAAGCTAGAGCACTTACTATTCTTGAAAATAATGGCATCATTAAATTGAAAGATGGTGCTGGTATTACAGCTACTAAGAATGATATTGTTGAGAATCCTTATAATGTGGAGATTGTTGAGGTTGAGGCTGCTCAAATTCCTAATGTCTTAAAGGATGTTGATTTTGCGGTAATCAATTCAAATTATGCGATTGATGCAGGTATTAATCCTAGTAAGGATGCACTAGTTCTTGAGGGTTCTTATTCAGCTTATTCTAATATCTTAGCTGTAAAAGAGGGTAGAGAAAATGATCCTATTATCTTGGCTTTAAAGGCTGCCTTAGAGTCTAAGCAAGTAAAAGAATATATTAATGGTAAGTATGAGGGTGCTGTAGTTTCTACTGTAGAAAATCTAACTGATGGTTATGATACAAGTGTTGATTATGAAACATTAAAGGGTCAAACAGTTAGCGTTGCTGCTTCTCCTACTCCTCATGCAGAGATCTTGAGTGTAGTTAAGGATATCTTAGCTAGTAAGGATATCACATTGAAGATTGTTGAATTCACTGATTATGTACAACCTAATAATGTGGTTGATAGTGGTGAAATTGATGCGAATTATTTCCAACATCTTCCTTATTTAGAGAATTTCAATACTGAAAATGGTACTCATGTAGTAAGTGTTGGGGCAATCCATGTTGAGCCAATGGGCTTATATGGTGGTAAGTCTACTTCTTTAGATGTATTTTCTAAGTAATGATTGAAGTAAAGAATTTAAATAAAACATTTAAGTCGGTTGAAGCCTTAAAAGATGTCTCTTTAACAATTGAAGATGGAGACATCTTTGGCATTATTGGCATGTCTGGCGCTGGTAAGTCAACTTTGGTTAGATGTTTAAACTTTCTTGAAAGACCCGATAGTGGTGAGGTGATTGTTGATAATAAGAATTTAGGTACTTTGAGCGAAAAGGAATTATTGTCTTTTAGAAAAGAAGTAGCGATGATTTTCCAAGGCTTTAACCTACTTATGCAGTCAACATGTCTTAAGAATGTTATGTTCCCAATGGAACTTGAAAAGGCAGATAAGAATAAGGCAAGAGAAAGAGCCCTTGAATTATTGGATATGGTAGGTCTTAAGGACAAGGCTAATGCCTATCCGGCAACTTTATCAGGTGGTCAGAAACAAAGAGTTGCGATTGCTAGAGCCTTGGCTTGTAACCCAAAGATTTTATTATGTGATGAGGCAACTAGTGCCCTAGATCCAACTACTACTAATCAAATCTTAGATTTAATCAGTGATATCAATAAGAAGTTAAATATTACGGTGGTAATTATTACACATCAAATGTCGGTTGTAGAGAATGTATGTAATAAGGTAGCAATCTTAGATAATGGTAGTGTTGTGGAAACGGGTATGGTTACTGATGTGTTCTCTCATCCTAAGTCTTTGGCTGCTAAAAAGTTGGTGTTCCCTGAGAGTGATCAAAGTAGTGTTTTCATTGAAGAGAATAAACAACATGCAGTTCGTGTAATCTTTAATGGTGGTACTTCTACTGGTAAGCCGTTATTGAGTAGATTGGCGATTGAAGAGAATATTCCTTGTAATATCTTGAATGCTTCTATTAGAAATATCAATGGTTGTTCATATGGTTCGATGTTGATTGGTGTTGATACAAAAGAAGAGATGGATAAGGTAATTAGTTATTTGAATAAGATTGATGGTGTAAGTGCTATGGAGTTTGAATTATGAGTAATGAATTAATTAGTATGATTGTCGAACAATTTCCACTAGCTTTATGGGAAACTCTTTATGCCACTTTATTAGCAACTTTATTTTCTATAATTCTTGGACTACCATTAGGTATCTTATTAGTAGCTGGCCAAAAGAAGGGTGTTATGCCGCTTCCTACCTGCCTATTAAGATTAATAGATGTGGTTATTAATATTCTAAGATCAATTCCATTCTTGATTGTGGTAATTGTAGTGTTCCCATTAACTAGATTAATTGTAGGTACTACTGTTGGTACTTTAGCTAGTATTGTGCCGCTTGTTGTAGCTGCATTTCCTTTTATCGCAAGACTTGTGGAAGCTTCTTTGAAGGAAGTTGATCAAAATTTGATTGAAATGGCTAAGTCTATGGGTGCTACTCCTTTTCAAATTATTACCAAGGTAATGTTGAAGGAGGCTGTACCATCATTGATTTCTAATATTACTGTAGCTTTAACTACTATCTTGGGTTATACAGCTATGTCTGGTATTGTCGGTGGTGGCGGATTGGGTAAGATCGCGATTAACTATGGTTATTATCGTTATAATTATGGAATCATGATTTGCGCGGTTATTGTCTTAGTTATTCTTGTTCAGCTAATTCAAAAACTAGGTGATTATCTATCTGTTAAGTGTGATAAAAGATTAAGAGCATAAGGTCGTCATAAATGATGGCCTTTTCTTTTTAACAATGATTATTACATATTAACATTGGCAATGTTAATATGTAAGTTTTGATGTTAATTTGGATAATAAGTATAGTAGTTTCGTTTATCTAATTAATATAAGATAATACAAAGTAATCAATTAGGGATGTATGAATTGGTGAAAAGTTTTAGTGGTTGTCTCATTTTTTGCGACAACCACTATTAACAACATTTGCCAAACAACAAAGAACCTATAGATCAACATAAAACGAAAACTCCAATGCTAAAAAATGCAGGTTGTATAAGTATGCTCAAAAAACAAGCGTACTTAATTTCCTATTAGCAACACGCAATTTTTGCGTGTTGTTCCTATTAAATAACACCGTGCAAATTTTGCACATTCCATTTCAATAATAATAACACCTAAAAGCAAGACACATTTTTTGCATATCGCTATTGGGAATGATGTCAAAACCTTAACTGTTGAGAACTACTAAAGTGGTTGTTGCAAAAACTGCAACAACCACTTTTAACGGTTTAAATGTCCTTAAGATTTCAACTGTCGCAAATTTTGTGACAGTTGAAATATCTCCTAAACATTCTAATAATTTATATTTTTAATACCTCAAAAAATTCATAACTAACTTAACCATCACGTCCTTCTCTTCAGGCCTTGATTCTGCAATCATTAAAGTAATAGCTACTAAAGCACTATTAGAGATTATTTGTTTACCATCAATGATCAGGTGTTTATTCTTATTAAGAAATTCTAAAAATAAAGAAGCACCAATTCTTTTACAACCATCCGCAAAAGGATGGTCCTTAATAATGAAATATAAAAGATTAGCAGCCTTTTCTTCAATACTTGGATATAATTCTTCTCCAAAGACATTTTGATATATAGCTGCTAATATTCCCTCTAGTTTACCTTTTTCTTTTTCTATTCCAAAGACACTTGAATTAAACTTCATTGAATCTATTAAGTCTCTACATTCCTTATATGTTAATTCATATATAGAGCTATTACCATTAGGCTTAATAAGTGTTCCATGATCATAATCATCTAATAAAGACAGGGCATTAGAATATGTTTCTATTACACTTAACACTTCCTTAGCATCTATATCTAAACTAGAAGCTAACATCCTTGATTGTATTTCTATAGTCTTATTTAAAGCATCTAATCTTTTCTTATTAATTGCATAGCCCTTAACCATATAATCTTTTAATATCGATGTAGCCCATTTTCTAAAGATAATACCATTAGGTGATTTAACACGATAACCTACAGAGATGATTACATCAAGAGAATAAAAAGGTACAGGTTTGTCCGAATTTGCAACGTGCAAATTTTGCACGTTGCTTTTTTCACTTAATTCACTTTCATTAAAAATATTCTTAAGATGTTTAGATATTACGGTTCTATCTCTTTGAAAAAGCTCTGCCATCTGTTGTTTAGATAGCCAAACATTTTCTCTATCTTCACTTACATTTACTTCTAATTCTAACCCTCCATTCTTAAACACAATAATTTCGTTTTCCATTTTCTTACACCTCACTTGTAAAGTGATTATAGAAAGGAAACATGAACTTTTATTCCCAACATATTCCCATATTTTTGTCATTGTCAATGTGGAAAAGTGGATAAGTTTATTACGTCATTCTCTTATATAATGTAGCTAATGGACATTACTTCATATTTAATAATTATTATCGGAATTATTATCGATGCCCTTTTTATATACAATGATGATAAGTATCATAATTCTTTATCAATTGTATTAAAAACATTGGCATCACTAGCTTTTGTGTTGTTGGCGTTTCATTTGTATAAGGGGAAAGGATTACTGGTTATTATTGCCTTAATATTTGATATGCTAGGAGATTTTATCTTGATACTAAGAAACAGATATAAGAAGTATAAGGATATAATCTTTGCGTGTGGGACTATTTCATTTTTTATAGCTCATATCTTATATGCAACTTATTTGATAGGATTAAATCATTCTTGTATTAAATGGGGAATAGTAATCAACATCATCTTATATGTGATTATCGCTATAGCCTTTAAGATGTCGTTAGATGTTAAAGGCTTTATTGGTATCTTAGGTGCTTGTTACTTGTTTATTATTATGTTTAATAGCGGACTATCAATTACTAATTATCATTTAGTGCCAAGTCATGAGAATTTTGTATATATGGTAGGTTCTTTGATCTTTATATCGTCTGATTTGGTTTTAATTTTACATAAGTTTGGTAAGAACTCTCCTGACTTTCTACAAATCGTTTATAGGGTTTTATATTATGCTTCTCAAATCATCTTAGCTTCATATATTGGTTTAATATGAGTGCTAAAGATGTGATAAAACGTATAATTTCTTATTGAATATAATTAACAATTAACATAAAATTCCTACATTAGAAAGGAAATTATCGTGAAATTACTATTTAAATATTTAAAAAAATATATATTTCTGATTGTGATAGTGGTTCTATTTACTTTTGTACAAGTCCAAAGTGAATTGAAGTTACCTGATTATATGTCGGATATTGTCACTAATGGTATTCAATACAACGGTATTAGTGAGAATGTGCCAAGGGCAATCAGCGAAAAGGAAATGAATAAGTTATCTTTATTTGTGGATGACTTAGATGATATTTATACATTAGCTAATAAAGATAGAGAATATAAGGTAGCTAATCAAGTTGTTTCTTTTAAAGAGAATGTTTATATCTTAAATGAAGACTATGATGGTTCTTTAGATAATGAATTATCTAAGGGTATGACTTATGTATTCTTGGCTGAAAAGGCAGGAGTGGATGATGATACTTTTAAGATGCTAGAGAACAATCCTTCATTGAAGGAACAATATCTTGAAAAGTTTAATGAATATGTAAGTGGCCTACAAGATAATATGGGTTCAGTATCTAAGTTCTATATTCAAAGCGTTTATGAAGATATTGGCTTAAATGTAGAAACGGTACAAAGCAATTACATCTTACATGAAGGTTTGTTGATGCTAGGTGTAGCATTTGTTAGTATTTGTGCTCAATTATTATCTACTTACTTAGCTACCAAGATTGCGACTAATGTGGCCTATAGAATGAGAAGAGATGTCTATAATAAGGTAGAATCTTTTGCGAGTGCAGAGTTTTCTAAGTTTTCAACTTCTTCTTTAATCACAAGAACAACCAATGATATTACTCAGATTCAACAATTGACTCAGATGTGCCTAAGAATGATGTTGATGGCGCCTTTGATGGGTATTACTTCTATCTTTAAGGTTATGAGATATCCTGATATGTTGTGGATTTTGTTGGTGGCTATTGGGGTTATTGCCTTCTGTATGATTTTACTTCTTATTTTTGCGCTTCCTAGATTTAAGAAGATGCAAACTTTAATCGATAAGTTAAATAATGTCATGCGTGAATTATTAGATGGATTGTTAGTAATTAGAGCTTTTAATACTGAAAGAAATGAAGAGAAGCGTTTTGATGTTTCTAATAGAGAACTATATGATAATGACTGGCATGTTAATAGGACTTTAATTTCTATTATGCCTATTATGATGCTTACTATGAATCTTTTGACTATAGGTATCTTATGGTATGGTGCTAAGTTGATTGATATCGATGTAATGTCAGTTGGTGACATGATGGCCTTTATTCAATATGCGATGCATGTAGTTATGAGTTTTATGATTTTAGCTATGGTGTGGACTATGGTGCCTCGTGCTTTAGTTTCTCTTGGCAGAGTTAATGAAGTATTAAGCACTGAGAATACTATCATGGATAAGGATGATACTGTGGATGTACCGAGTGAGGGTGTATTAGCTTTCAATGATGTAAGTTTTAAGTATCCTAATGCGGAAGAGAATGTGCTTGAGCATATTAGTTTTAAGGCTTTACCAGGCGAGACAGTAGCTTTCATTGGTTCTACTGGTAGTGGTAAGTCTACTATTGTTAAACTTATTCCAAGATTGTTTGATGTGAGTGAAGGCTCTATTACTTATGGTGATCATGATATCCGTGATTATAGGCAAAAGGATTTAAGAGATCATATTGGCTATGTTACTCAAAAGGCAATTTTGTTTAAGGGGACTATCAAATCAAACATTGAGTTTGGTGAAGAAATAGATGAAGGTGCTTTGAATTCAGCTATCGATATTGCTCAGGCAAGAGAGATTATTAGTGAGAAGGAACTTGGAATAGATGAGCCTATTACTCAGGGTGGTACTAATGTTTCTGGTGGTCAGAAACAAAGAATTTCTATTGCCCGTGCTTTGGCTAAAAGAGATGCGAATATCTTTATTTTTGATGATTCTTTTAGTGCTCTAGATTATAAGACTGATAAGAAGCTAAGAGATGAGTTGGCTAAGATGATTGAAAAGAAGAAGTCTACTGTGCTTATTGTTGCCCAAAGAATTTCAACTATTAAGAATGCTGATAAGATTATCGTTTTAGATGAGGGTAAGATTGTTGGCATGGGCAAGCATAGTGAGCTAATGAAGGATTGTGATG